>CAMYJP010000545.1 GCA_947258675.1 uncultured Desulfobulbaceae bacterium
TATCCTCATTAACAATGCCGGAATTATAAAGGACGGTCTCTTCATGATGATGGAGCCACAGAGCTGGCAAAAAGTAATCGATACCAGCCTGAATGGTTTTTATAATATGACCAGGCCTGTGATAGAGAAAATGGTACGCCGCCGTCAGGGTATTGTGGTTTCGATTTCATCGACCAGTTCACAGGTTCCCAACCGCGGCCAGGCAAACTATTCGGCTGCCAAGGCCGGTCTCAATGCCGCCTCCAGAGTCGTCGCCTCCGAAGTCGCCAGGCTTGGCATCCGGGTAAACGTTGTTGCTCCCGGTCTTGTTGAGACGGACATGATTGAGGATGTACCGCGAGACCATATCAAGAACCTGATCCCCATGGCGCGCATCGGCAAGCCGGAAGAAGTCGCAAGTGTTGTTGGTTTTCTCTGTTCAGATGCAGCCTCTTATATGACGGGACAGGTTGTTTCCGTAAACGGCGGCATGTTCTGATGAAATTGTGTCATCTTATAATCTGGATTATTGTTTTATTTTTTTTGAGCACAGTATGGGCTGATACAACCGGCGATCAGAAAGTCCGCATCGAGTCAATCCAGGCCGATTTTATCCAGGAAAAGCATCTGCAGATTCTTGCCCGACCGATACTCTCAACCGGGACCTTTGCGTTCAAGGCTCCTCGATCGCTGCGCTGGGAATATAATGAGCCGGTTCCGTCTTTGTTGATTATGCATAAGGGGAAGACAAAGAAATATTTTCAGAAAGATGGACATTTCGCTGAAGACAAAGGGATGCGATTTGACACCATGCAGGTGGTTCTAAGCGAAATAAGCGGTTGGCTTGAAGGGAAATTTGAAGAAAACGACATGTTCAGTGTCACTGTAAATGATGGCCGCACAATTCTGCTCACTCCCAAGCAGAAATCTCTTTCCAAAATTATCAGTTCAATAGAGCTGCAACTGGGTCAACAAAACGGGCTTCTTGATTCTGTCACGATTTATGAAGGACCCAATTCCTATACGAAAATGATTTTTAAAAACAAAGAGCTCAACTGGATAATCCCTCTCAACCGTTTTACTGTTCCTTAAAGTTTGTACTTTCCTTGAATTAGCATCGTTGTCATTTTGTAATTGTGATTACTATTTGGTAATGAAGTTATCTGTTCAGAATAATTCTTAGTCTCACTTTTCTAATATTACGTGATTATTCATTGATTTGATTGTTCTTTTATCGTTGGCAAAAAGTAAATGAACATGTGGTCCCAGCTTTTATTTTTCTAATATTATTCAAGAGTTTATCCATTTAGTATTTTTCCTGAGGGATACCACAAAGTGATAGTTGAATAATTACGTAAAATCAAATACATTGAAAAATATACATATATGTAGCTGGTGTTTGATCCGGCATGTTTATTGCTTCTTGATTTGCATGTTATTAAAAGCCACTCGTTCAGTGTTGTCATTACAGGGGGGGAGATGACTCAACAGGATAATAGCAGTTGGAAGTCAGTACTAATAGTTTTCGTCTTATTGCAATTGAGCGCAGCCACGGTCTACGCTGGGCTCTCCAATCCGCACTGGCAGTATAATAATATCTACTGTCAGTCCTGCCACACGAAGTATGCGCCCTGGGAGTCCGTACCTGAATGGGATGCGCATGTATCCCAGCATATTGATGACACCGGTTCCAATTCTACCTGCTATAGCTGCCATAACGATGTCGATGTTGCCCGTGTGGAAACCCACTCAAGTTTGCAGACCGATAATGATTACGGCAACTGGACAGTGGAGTGCGTCGTCTGCCATAATCCCCATAATCAGGACCAGTACCGCGGCTACGGTCGGGCCAGTTATCTGACTTCCGGGAAATCGACCGCACTTACCACCAATACTCTCACCATGGCCGGAGCAGGTTGGACGGTAGACGAGTGGAAGGACAGGCTGCTTTTGCCCAACCGTTTTCAAACCGGATATGGGTACAGGATTCTTTCCAATACCACAGACACTTTGACGGTCAAAGGCCCGATCAAGTCCGGTATAGTCCGTACCGGTGATCCATTTGCTATCACCTACGGCATGTTGATCAGGAGCAAAATAATCCTTGATGATATCTCCGGACCACTCTATCCCAAGTCTGGAGAGAAGGAAGTGCGCTATTTTTTCAAGGAGGGTCCAAATTCCTTTGCTGATGGTGACATTTCTTATGACGGTATCTGTGAGGTATGTCATACGGAAACGGGTCATTTCCAAAGTGACGGCAACTTTTCCGGGATCGGTGTGCATGAGGGATATGAGTCCACCAACTGCACCGTGTGCCATAATCATGCCAATGGTTTTGA
>CAMYJP010000546.1 GCA_947258675.1 uncultured Desulfobulbaceae bacterium
GCAGTTCTTCTGCCATAGATGATAAATAAAAATCAATAGTCTCTATGTTTTCCGGGATGATAGTTATTGGCTGAACTTTCTGAGTTGATTTTATATGGTCAAAATAATGCATTAACCATTTGAAAATATTAATATTTACAGTGAAACGCCCTTAGCTTCTTGTTATAATGGGTTTCTGCGAAAAAACTCAATAAAAACAAGGAGAAAGGGCGAGAATGAAAACTAACACAGAGTACGAGAAACAGCAAGAAGCAATACGACTGCACAATAAGATTGATACGTTCTTTGACAACTTCACTATCGGCACCTTGCTGAACAGAGCAGGCATACAGAAAATGCGGGGTGTATCGCCGGTCATGCTGCTGAAGGCTATTTTTATCTTGCCCTTCGAGGGCAACAATTTCTTCCGTGGGATAGCGACTGACAACCGGCAGGAGTTCAAGAAGGATGCGGCCTATGATCTGTTGAAAGGGCCACGGTATAACTGGCGCAAGTTGCTTCTTCTCTTGGCTGCCAGGATTGCCTGTGTTTTTGATCTTTTGACGGATAAGGATCGCAAGAAGGTACTTGTTATAGATGACAGCACCTACGACAGATCGCATTCGAAATTTGTTGAACTGTTGGCAAGGGTCTTTGACCACTGTGATAGGCGGTACCTCAAGGGGTTTAAGATGTTGACCGTAGGCTGGTCGGATGGAGCAAGTTTCCTGCCCTTGGATTTTGTTCTGCTTTCTTCTGAGAACGAAAAAAATAGGTTGCAGGGAATCACCAAGGATATTGATAGACGAACCTGCGGATACAGACGACGCAAGGAGGCGATGACCAAGGCAACAGAGCAGCTTGAGCCCATGGTGAAGAGAATTCTTGCAACAGGAGTTGATGCGTCCTATATCCTTATGGACAGCTGGTTTTCTTTCCCATCTGTTATCCAGACCTTGCACCAGCACCGTCCGGTTATTTGCATGCTCAAGGATATGCCGAATAATCTGTATCTGTACCAAAATGTTTATCTGCGGCTTGGAGAGATTTATCGTCGGGTGAAAAAGAAATCCGGTAAAGCAAAAATATTGGCCAGCGTGCTGATTGAGACCAAAGACGGCCTGTCCGCAAAGATTGTTTTTGTTCGCCATCGACAGAAACGCGGCTGGCTGGCCATTCTCTCTACCGATATAAAATTGACCGATGAAGAAATTGTACGGATTTACGGGAAACGCTGGGACATCGAGGTGTTTTTCAAAATGGCGAAGCATTACCTGAAACTGGAAAAAGAAGTTCAGTTGCGTGATTATGATGGCCTGATCGGTCATGCTACCATAGTCATGCTTCGGTATCTCTTCCTGGCTTTTGAGCAACGTCTGCACGATGATCCTCGAACCCTTGGCACTTTGTTTCATGCCTGTGCCGATGAAATGAAGGACTTGTCCGTATTGGACGCCCTGCAACGGATTATGAAGTTGGCATTGGACAAAGTACGTGCTGCTGGAGAATTTTCCGAAGATGTCATTATGAAAATTCTTGATGTAGTCATGTCCGTGGCTATTGATATGTTGAAACCTCCACCGCTACAAGTGGCGAAAAGTAACAGTTAAACAACAAATTAAAACAACTCAGAAAGTTCAGTTATTGGGAATCACATCATGACACAGGCAGGGGTTGAAAAAAAGATGCGGTTTACTTGGCGCTTACGTTGATTCCAAATTAATAAGACCAGGATAAAAGATCACGTTCCAGAAAATTGGCAAAATCTTGATTGGGTTTCTTATACAATTCAATAAGTTTCTTTCTTGAACATGATCGCATAATTTTTTATAAAATATCTGCGTAGTTTCAAGATTGAACTTGACAGGCTTGGCCAAGCGACAATTATTGTAATGCCAAACATATTTTCGAAAACGCTCTATCAGCTTGTCTATACCGCCAATTGCAGAAAAACCGTAAACTTTTGGCTTAAGCCACTTCCAGAATAACTCTACCGGGTTATATTCTGGGGAGTAAGTAGGCAGATAAAATAAATGAATCTGCTTGTGTCTCTGGACATATCTTTTGACTTTCTTAGCCCTATGAATACTCGCATTGTCCAGGATTATTATTATTTGTTTTTCAGGTGTCCGCTGGCGCAACTGAGTCAAGAACCACAGGAACTGAACACTATTGGCCTTGCGTGATTTTTTCCAATAAAATTTTTGTGTTATGAGATTCAAGCAACCAAAGAATGTGAGACTTTCCCTTTTTGAGGAAGTTGGTATCCCATGGCGGCCACCTTTTTTTAAACCAGCCTTGGACAAGGTATGGTTCTGTTGAAAAATGTGATTCATCAAGGG
>CAMYJP010000547.1 GCA_947258675.1 uncultured Desulfobulbaceae bacterium
ATACAACCTTCCAGTTCAACTTCCTTATCCGGAAGGATGTGATAAGGTATTTCCAAAATATCAAACAAACCTAAAGTAATCCTGCCTTGTTTTACATGCTGGGGCTCGTCCTTAATTCCAGGCTCCCCTCTCCACCCCACTAGTAAAATCATTGGGATACCATAAACATCGGGATCAGCCAAGGAAACGAGCGGGTTTACTGCATTGCCCTGCCCAGAATTCTGCATGTACACCACACCGGGGCAACCTGTAGCCATATAATGCCCGCAAGCCAAGGCGACTGCCCCGCCCTCGTTAGCACAAATAATATGCTGGGCTCCTGAAAGATTATCCTGGATGTAAGAACACAGGTTTTTCAAAAGAGAATCCGGAACGCCAGTAAAAAAATTGGCCCCTCGGCTGGCAAGCATCTGGACAAACTTATCACAGGCAACCATCGGCACCTCCGGAAAACAGCAGTAACACAGCCCTACTTAATCAGGTTAAGTATTTGGCTGATTGGCATGCAGAGATCATCGGCCTCAGCGGCACACTCATTCTCAAGGATAGTCTCAGCAACTTTCATCATCCCAGGATATGCACTTCTCAGCATGTGGTTTGCATAAATGACCATACAAATACCATGGGAAGAAAGTTCACTTTCGGTAATCTGGGAATATGTGGTAGGAACAGCCACTAGAGGAACCTTATTGTCGAACTGTGAATACCGTCTGGTGAATTCAAGTATTTCATCCGGCGTATCTTCCTTACTATGAATCATAATGCCATCAGCACCCGCAGCGATATAGGCCTTTGCCCTCTTAAGGGCATCCTCCATTCCTGCCTTTAAAATCAAACTCTCAATTCGCGCAAAGACCATAAAGTCATCGGTCACCTGGGCCTGCTTGCCAGTGGTGATTTTTTGACAAAAACTCTCGATAGAATCCTGTCTCTGCCCCCCCTCAACCCCAAAAAGAGAATTTTTTTTCAGACCAATTTTGTCTTCGATAATTACGGCAGATACACCCAGACGTTCAAGGGTGCTAACCATAAAAACAAAATGTTCGCTCAGCCCACCGCTATCCCCATCATAAATGATAGGCTTGGTAGTGATTTCCATAATATCATTAACAACAGTCAGCCGAGAAGTCAGATCAACGACCTCGGTATCAGGCTTCCCCTTTGCAGTGGAATCGGTCAGACTACTAATCCAGATACCATCAAACTCTTTGTGCAATCCAGTCTTTTCAACGGAAGCCTGCTCAACAATCAGACCACTCAAACCATTATGCGCCTCAAGAATCCTGACAATTGGCTTTGCCTCAAGCAAACGTCGGAGACGAACCATGCGAACCTCAGGCGTGGTGCCAATCTCCCTGAGCATTCGATTTAACTGGGTTGAGGAGATTCCAGGAGTGTATGGAGGCTCAACCAACTCCCCTCCCCACTCCTTGAGGACTTCAATTACACGTTTGCGGGTCTCTCGCTGAACCCCTGTTTTCCAATCATCCCCATGAACCACATAATCGGGTTTAATTGTCCTGAGATTAGGGACATAATCCAGTGTCTCCTGAGCAACAACTTCGTTCACACCTGCAAGATTTTGAACTACCTCTTTTCTCTGATCATATGTCATATAAGGAAGTCGCTTATAGCTTGCTATTGCAGAATCGGTTAACAATCCGATAGTTACCTGCCCGAGCTTTCTTGCCTCAGAAAGTATATTGATATGCCCAGGATGAATAAGATCGGCACTCATGGCTACATATACTTTTTTCATAATTCACCTTATCTGCATTTTAGAAAAAATAAAAATGTGTGGCAGCTAAATACCTGCAAGATGCCAAATATTATATCCTTGAATTTGGGTCGAATTCTTGAATCCGTACTCCAAAAGAGTCGATTGAATTTCATTGGCCCATCTCGTTTTGGGATGAATACAGACTCCACGAATAGGGTATCGCCCCAAACTTTCTTCTAAGAGTTTCAAGCTAAACTCATTTTTCGACTGCCCAGAGATATACTTTATTAGTTGATCCCTGACCTGATATTCTTTTTTACCTGCATAATACTTGATGTTTGAACCGTACAGTGGACGAGATATCAATGGAATTGAATGATTCCTTAAGGTTGTCAGCCAAGGGCTGATGTGCATTGGAGCGACAACAAAGCCCTCCCCCTGAACAGCATCATTTAAACTTTTTGCAATTTTATAGTTCAAAGGGTCAACTTTTATGGCCGGGAAAAGGCTGCCCTCGAAATGCATACTTTGTGCTATTGAAAGAAAAAAAACTGCCGAACAAAGATAAATGACCAACCGATGACCTCCCCCT
>CAMYJP010000548.1 GCA_947258675.1 uncultured Desulfobulbaceae bacterium
CGGATTGAACGGCAATGCCTGAACCTACGTCATCACCAGCGCCAGCGGTAAAACTGGTGGTCACCCTACCATCACCGCCAAAAGATGTGTCAAGGCTGCCATCGTCGTTGAAACGGGCCACTGCAAATTCCGAGGTGCCACTCCCGTTGTCACTGGTACCCACAACAACAATTTTACCGTCGGATTGAACGGCAATGCCTGAACCTACGTCATCACCAGCGCCAGCGGTAAAACTGGTGGTCACCCTACCATCACCGCCAAAAGAGGTGTCAAGGCTGCCATCGTTGTTGAAACGGGCCACTGCAAATTCCGAGTCGCCACTCCCGTCGTCAGCGGTACCCACGACAACAATTTTGTCGTCGGATTGAACGGCAATGCCTGAACCGACGTCATTACCGGCGGAAAAACTGATGGTCACTTTACCATCACCGCCAAAAGAGGTGTCAAGGCATAGGGCATCTGAAGCATGGATGGTAACAACCAAGAAGGTTAGCAATGTGGAAATCAGAATAAAGGTAAAAGCTTTTGTTAGCACTCGGGTCAAGAAATTTGTGGACATTGTATCCTCCCCATTTTTCAAAAAATTATTGAGGCAATTCATCTTTAATCCCCCCTTTCTTTTTTGTGTTTTAGGAATGTTAGGAAAGAGTCTTGATAATCGACGCAAAAAGCCTCTAAAGGGCATAAAACTCCCCCAGAGGCCTTCGTATCGCACCTTCAGCATACCCTTTCTCATGGCTTTCTCCACGAAGGTTAAGGGTTAAAAGTGACTGATTCTTTAATTTAGCTAAAAACTGATGTTGTTTCGCTTCAGGATGAGACTTCGCTCAAAATGAGGTTCCAGATGAGACCTACAAGTCGAATCAGATGAGGTCCAGCATTGCGCTTCTATGCAGCACGAGATGTTAAAAACATATATAGATAAAAAAGAACCTATATTATGAGCGTGGCGAATGTCAATAAAATAATACGACAATGTGGCAGTTTTGGAAGAAGAAGAAATGAACTGGTTAGAGAAGGAAAGAGAAGGAAACTGGAGTAAAATTTAACGAAATTAGACACTTCCAACTGACCGTTTTAGAAATATTTTTCATTTTTTAGAGTATGCACAAAGCTCCTAAACGAAAATAATTGCATCGTATTTATGAACCCTGGAGTCAGTTGAGAGATTGACAACGGTCGTCATAATGGTTGACGCGCAGGCCCCCCAGAAGCCCCATTTCTTCCACTGAAAAAGCGCTATCACGCAAACCAGATTGAACAGCGACATCACAATCACCACGGAGAATGACCATCCGCGAATGTTTGGGAGCGTCTGACGAATTCCCTCACTTCCGAGTATATATATCAGCGCTACCGCCGAATTGGCGACGATCATGAACACCAGCCATGCTGTTAGACAACCATGTCTCTTCTTTGCATCTTCCATCGAACCTTCTCCTTTCTAATTGGCGAACTCAAGACATGCTTTCCCATCCACGCGAGACCAGTTTTGCGCCACCCTGCGATACATTGAGAGTAATCTGGAAATTTTACATTAGACCAAGATTTCCATAGATGCAGCAAATGCACCAGCTGCCTTGATCATCAGTGAAATTTTAAAATGTTGAGGCTAATATTCCTTTTGATAAGGATCAAAATAATATTGCTTTGGATTCTTCTTATTTACCAAAATTTTAACTTTATCACCTACTTCCAATTTACATTTATTTGGGTAAATTCTTTCACTTTTAAATTCTTGAGGCTTACCGTGCACAAATGACCTTGCTACCATTCGAACATAAATAGCAGGAATTCCTTGAAGAGAAGCAGCTGTGTACGATTTAATATCAGTTATTTCAGCTTCGATTATTTTCCCCTCCTTTTTTAAATACTCAACCTTCCTCTTATTACTCTTATTATCTGAAAATGTGAAATAAATAAGAATTATCACCAGTGGGATAGTTAAAAAGATTAATATAACAAGTATCCAAATCAAATTAGTCATTTGAAATACGTCTTCTTGAATATCTTGCCGTTATCTCAGTTTTACGCCACCCTGCCGGTCGAGTATACGCAAATATTTATATCTCTAAATAAATTTACGAATAGCGTTTTTTTTCATGCCCACACAATTTGCACACTCTGAAGGAAAACACATAGAGTTTTTTAAATATCGCTCCAAAATATCTGAACCCCAGCATGAGGTTAGAATCGATTCTTTTTTATTATATGTCTTCAGGAAATGATGTATGAGGCAATCGTTTTTTAATTTGTCAAAATCGAAACTCGATATCAGATTATCGATGATCATTATTTCCTCCTCTCAGATT
>CAMYJP010000549.1 GCA_947258675.1 uncultured Desulfobulbaceae bacterium
ACAGCCGGAAAATTTGGTCTTAAATTTATACGGGAAGGCCGGCCTGTGCAGCTCATCCTGATAAGTCATGGTGATGTTATGGCAAGCCTCAGCTGTATCATAACATGCCCATTCGCAACGAGCTTGACCAAGACAACAGGAAGGAGTACGCAGGTTACCGCCGGATCCACCAAGATCCACGCCAACATCATGAGTCAACTCAAAGAAAATCTCTTCTAATTCCTCGGTAAAGGTCCCAAGCAGTACCAGGTCACCAGTGGAACCGTGCATATTGGTCATGCCGCTGCCGCGTCTTTCCCAGATTTCCATGATCTGTCGTAAAACTTTTGTGTTGTAAAATTTACTTGATGGTTGGTTAACCCGAACGGTATGAAAATGTGCTACTCCAGGGAACCTTTTCGGCATATCAGAATACCGGCCGACAATACCACCACCGTAACCGAAGACACCAACGATGCCGCCGTGCTTCCAGTGTGTGATTTTATCTTCATAAGAAACTTCCATCTGCCCCAGGATATCCCAGCAAGCTTCGTTTTTTTCTGCCTGCCTTTTCAGGTCTTTAACAAAACTGGGCCACGGGCCACTTTCAAGTTGGTCCAATAATGGCGTGTCATGCTTTGGCATCTTGTTTCCTCCTTAAACTGTCTATGTTTTTTAGCAAACTAACAACCAGGTTATTTTTAGCAAACCTCGCTATCACTTAAGTTTCCATAGCACTCTCAGACCAAAAACCAGGTCTGAAACAAAAAATAATAATTGAATATTCATTCAACGATTGAATACTCATTCAGTAAATGTGGGAGCATATCGCTCTGTCAAGGCTTTGTCAACAAAAAATGAAAAGAAATAAACTTAAACTAATTAGTTCTGCATCTATTTCTCAGAGAACTACCCCTTTGTAGCAGTCATCCAAAGAAGTTCAACCTTCAATCCACAACCCATTAATAACCCTTGCGAAATTTGTTTCTTTTTACCCATTATTTTTGGCAGGTCAATAGTGTTTTTTGCATCTCCCTTTTGAAGAATGATATTTTTGGTTAGGCGAAAACGTAATGAGATTCTTGAAACTTCAAAAATATGGTAATTCACTGGCCAAAGCTTTTGACGCTCCGATGAACCCTTCCCCGTTGTTGAGTAGCTCATCTAACCGTCCTGCCCAGTCTTTTTCCCCCGACACGGAAGAAATGACAATATTCGCCCTAGCCTTTCCATGAGTATAACTTTTGAAATATGTCTGGCAAAAAAATAGGCAGCTAAACTAATTTTTCTTCATTTATCATTTTGCTTTCCCTTAAAAATTTGCTAAGGAATTTAAATAATTTTAAATTCCTTGGAATTACATAACTCGTTAACTTCAGATAGATATATTCATTTTACTGTTATGCTCACAAATATTTAGGGTAATAATACTCCTGGCATAAAGCATCTTTTTCATAAAAGTAACCAGAGGTTACTTCAATGAACCAAATTGATAAAATCTGGAAGGCAAATTGATAAAACAATCATTCAACAACTTCGTTCGCTGGCTTGGCAATGACTTAGGAATTACACCAAACCAGATCACCTGGGGCCGATTTGTTTTTTTTATTCCCGGCTGGCTCCTTTGGATTTATAAAAATGAATTAGCCGTATGGTCAGGAATACCATGGCAATTTTTCGGCTACCTTGCCCTTCTTGTTGTCACAACAGTTATCATTTTCGACATTGTTGATGGCGCGCTGGCCAGGGAAACGGGTCAAGTCAGTGATCAGGGTAGGATCATTGATCCTTTAGTTGACAAATTAATTACCTATAGCACCCTTATATTATTCTGGTCGGCAATAGACAGAATTGGTCTTTGCATTTTATTTCTCCTGGATATGGTCTCCACCTTCCTACGAGGAGTGCAGGTGGAAGGGGCCAATCAATTTGGCAAGAAAAAGGCACTATCGCAAAATTTTTCTAAATTCTTTTTTGCCTTAGCTGTATTGGAAGGAAATATATTACTCAACACATTCGGTAATATTCTTATCTGGTTTGCTGTTGTTTTAGCGAGTATTTCCGTCGGTATCCGTATTCTTCCTGCCACGGTTAAAAATTCGATTCTTGTCCTCATCCCACAATTATTAACCTTAATTAACCTTGGTGCAGGGCTGGGAACGATTTGGTGTGCCTTTAACAATATGCTTGAGGTGGGAGTATTATTAAATTTTGCGGCGATGACCTTTGATTTGATTGATGGTGCGGTTGCCCGAAAACTTGGAGTTACCAGTACATTTGGTAATTTTTTTGATACCTTTGCAGATCTGATCAGTTTTGGAGCCGGCCCTGCTTTTTTGGTGGCTGCGCTCAATGACTTTTCCCCCCTTTCAATAAGTGCCGCCACTCTGTATTTCGTTGCAACCTGTATTCGATTATATGATTACGGTCGTTCTAAAGAAAAGACCCCGTCTGGATTTTTTCGGGGTTTACCAAGTCCGGCCGGGGCCTGGCTGGTTGTTTCTTCCGTATTGGTTGGTCAACCACAACTTTGCCTAATGATCCTGATTATTGCTGCAATCCTTATGTGCCTCTTTAAGATTAATTGGATCCATTTTAATCGAGCCCTGCCAAACATGAAATTCTTGGAAATTATTTCAGCGGTTGGTATTGGTTTGATGGTAAGTATTTTAGCATCACCTGGTGGTTTTACCGCCGGACCAATTATGGTTTACGTCTTCACGCCTATTTGGAGAAAGCCCTAACTTCTTAATTTGTTAGAATCACTCGTTTTCCGCTGATGGTTTTTTCCCCAGCCCCAACCTCTTTATAAACCGTTTAAGCTTCGGCACTTTTTTTTGAAGAATTACAATTTCCGGAACTTTATCATCCTGCAAATAGTGCCCTACAGTCACCTGCAGACCGTCCTTTATCTGAAAGCCAAAGTTCTTATAAGAACCGAGGCCAAGACGGGTTATATCAGTAGCCAACACTTCAAACTGCTTGTTTTCCTTATTTTCTTTGAAATCCTTCTGCACAATTCCTATGCAAAGACTCAACAAAGCAGCCCCAAACCCTCTTTTTCTATGTTTTTCTTT
>CAMYJP010000550.1 GCA_947258675.1 uncultured Desulfobulbaceae bacterium
AACGAGTACGACTTTTTCGCTTTTCTGGTATTCGGCATTAAGGAGGGTTTTGCAACCAGTATCATTGTTCATGAAAAGGAAGACCCTGTCGCTGCCTATATCTTCAGACAACTGCAAGGCGTTTTGGATCAGGATGTCGTATTGTCTTTTTGGGTTCATAGCGTGGATAAAGGATTACATCTTAATAAAATTAATAATTTTATATCTGATTTCTAATTTTTTAAAAACACTAACTCAATTTCATTTTTGGCAATCTCTTAACAGAACTGCTTATACCACTTGATTAATACCAAGAGATTGCTTTTTGCAGCCTCTTTGAAGGCCTTTTCGCCTATCTTTTGTCTCAGCTCATTTAAACGATTGCCGCGCTATTTGATAACAGGTCCCATAATCTGCTCTTTTAAAAGATTCAAGGCACTCCTCTAAAATTTTCCCTTCCTTTTTACCTCTCGGTTCAGGAAAACGTTGCAAAAACTCCTCTATCACCGAAGCAGCTTTCAATGCATCCGAACTTTTCTCAGGAGTGGTAACTAAAACACCCTGGTTTCCTTTTTCAGACCAGAGGGGGATTATGGCCACGTTACTCTTTTTGTCAATAAATGCGTTTCTGTTATTCCCGCCCAACTTGAATGTGGCATGTAAAAAATACGGGGAATCCGGATCGGCATCCATGACCTTCACTGTACCGGAACCCTCTACAGAATCAAGATTAACTTTCAGTATAAGTAAACCGCGGTCAGGCAGGATTCGGTCATATCCGATGGGTTGGCGGTTTTCCACCATGTAGAAATGGCTCCAGCCACCACTCCGTCTCTTCCTTAAGGGGATTTTTACGGCCAGAGTTTTGCCCTTTCTTGAAAGTGGGGATAGAAAAGCGTATTGGGTGCTGCCAGGATTTATCCGAAGCACCTGTTCCGGGGATATCCAACCCAACCTAATTTTTGTGAAGGAGGAGAGACCTTGTGGGGCCTTTGTTCTTTCTATAAAATGTTGAGACATAATGTCCCAAGGTCCCATATATATGGCATGATGTCTGAAGTTGGGGAGTCTGGAAGCGTCAGACTGACGCTCAAAGTCGTACAGTCATGGAACAAGCCGTTTATTTTTGTGTATCCCCCCGAGGCCGTGGAAAAAATCATGGGCAAACATTCCCAAATGGGCATTTTCGGCCGCCACAAAAACACCACCCCGGAAGGGTTTGCCTCCTTTTGACTCCAGAGGAACATATCTGGGATTTTTCCTTACTCCTGAAAGCATGCCCGGATTGGCACAATAACAGATCATTCCGTAGCCTTTCCCAGGAGTTGTAAAGGCGCCGGGTATGAGTATTAGATGTTGGTATTGGGAGAAATCTACCTCTTTCTCAACTGCTGTCATGGCGTCTTCAATGAGCTTTTTGACCCTTGTACTATCAACTTCAAAATTAAGAGGACTAACCTTATACTTTCGAATCGGGTCGGGAAGCTCTATCCACCCTCTAAAATCGGCTTTTACCCATGTCAACCCATAGGATTGCTCTTTTACATATTTATTAAGACCTTGGATAACTTTTCCTCGAATATGTTTTAGAGGAAAACTCGGCTCCACTTCAGGAAACTTTACCGCTAAAATAAGCACGTGTTGTTCCCCTCTGGCCTGCTGAGACTGAAATCCCAGAAACGGTTCTTCTATGGCTGCCATTGTTCCTGGAATTAAAGAAAGTTCCTCCTGATTCCTCTTAGTTTGCACCTCCTGGCATCCCATCATGAGTAGAGAGAAAAACACGAAGAGATAGAGCATTAAACGATTATTCATTTTTCCCACCATCGACCTCCTCTCCCCCGTGATCTTTGTTATATTAAGAAATAGGATCCTTCTCCAGTGTAGATGGTGTTGCCATCGGGTTTTGGCACTATTTAAATCATTCGCTTTTTATTTCTGAGTACGTTGAAACTCACAGGTTGACACAGCGCGTCAGTGCTGGCAATCATTGTGTGGAGCTTGTTCTGTCTTATTGGTCTTTTGTCTCGCTGGTTTCAGCTTCCCAACTGGACTTTTCTGCAATACCCAGTTTGGCAAGAATGTTTTCCATTAGGCACCATTTGGTGAACGCTGATTGAAGAAGATTTAGTCCAACGAAGGCTGTGAAAAACAGCCAGTATTGGGTGTGAAACCAGCCTAATACCACCGAGATCAAAACAAAAGCTCCAGCTATAGCGCGAATGTATTGCTCCATTTTCATGCTTACCTCCTTTAGCCAGCAGTTAGCAACGGCTGCCTTCTATTTTATATCACCTTTATACATCACGAGTGTAA
>CAMYJP010000551.1 GCA_947258675.1 uncultured Desulfobulbaceae bacterium
GATCGCCCTGAGAAGCTCTTCGGGGTCGGAATTTGGAGAGAGAATTCCGACCAGGCCGTCACTGATATGCTTTAACAAGAGGTTGCGTTTCAATTCCGGCAGGCAATGAGTCCCCAAAAGAATGATTTTTACAGCGCTTTTTTTCAGGTCGTCCGGGGGTAATTCAGAGAGACTATTAAAATCCGTAATCAAAAGATTTGGCTTCTGGTTAAAAACTTTCTCCGGATTTTTACAGAAAACGAAGGTTTCCGCGTTTAGCCCTGAGTGGGCAATGATCAGCCTGATACCCTCACCAAAGAGGGAGTTACAGCAGTATATCGCGATTCGCAAAGACATTTTCATGGTTTTCCTCTGCAATGGCGTTATGAAATAGTGTAGTAACGGAGCGATTGGAATATTTCTAACCTACAACACTATCAACTATGCGTCAATACTAGAAAAATGCCAGGAAAGTGGCAGTATATTGCCAGGGTGGTTTTGTTGGGGGAAGGGGATAATTAAATATTTTTTTTAAGAAAGTAATAAATTGGCTTGGTTTGTTAAGTTGTTAGGGTGGGGTGGTTTTCAAAGAAAAAAATAATACGAAAATCTAATATTATTTCTCAATGATTTTCCACAGATCAAGAATGCTCACATTGGCAATGATCTGCTGTTTTTGATTCACCACCGGGACTTGTTTGATGTTACGAAGAACCATTTTGTCGAGAATGCTTTCGAGTGTATCGTTTTTTTGAGCTATTATTACATCCCTTTCCATGAGATCAGTCACTTTTTTTGCCGTAATCATGGACAGCAACGAACGGACGTGAAAGTGGGGTTTGTGTCGAGAGGCCATGACATGGCGGATCAGCACGCCCAGTGAGAGATAGCCCTGAAGCCTCTTTTTATCATCCACCACGTAGATCCCGCGAACCTGCGGGTTTTCGGTAACCTGTATTGAGGCTTCTTCCAGTGTACACTCCTCTGAAATTGCCAGATAGGGCAACTTGAAAACCGTATCTATTATTTCTGCAAATTTCATATGTCCTCCATTGGGGCAGGAGTTTCTTGGACCTTAATCAACGCATGTTTCACCAGAGGTGGAGAAATCAGTTCATTGATGATCACCGAACCGATTATTGCATTGACGAGAATATTTGCCACAAGCGGTAGTTGAAAAATTTCCTGGGCGATAAGCACCAGGCCTATGGTGACCCCGGCTTGGGGAAAAAGCCCAAGCCCCAGGTAGTTTTGCACCTCTCTTGGGGAGCCGGAAAACTTTGCACCGGCCCAGGTCCCCAGGTGCTTGCCGATCATACGGACAACGAGTACAGCCACGGCAAGCAATCCGGCTGATTTGAATACGTTTATGTCAACATGTGCTCCGGCCAGGCCAAAAAAAAGGCCGAACAACGGTTCTTCAATCTGCTCAATGACCAGGAAGAAATCTCGGTGCCGTTTTTCTATATTGACAATGACAAATCCAACAACCATGCTGGCCATTAACGGCGAGAGGTTGAGTTGTGACGCTATCCCGACGGTGGTGAAAATAATGCCCAGTATGACCATGAGCAGCGCCTCCCGGCGACGAACCAGTTTTGCGGTATATTTCAGCAAAACACCGGCAAGTGCTCCAAGAAGAACCGAAAAGGTGATTTCAGCCATGGCCTCTCCCAGCATTTTCGCCCAGGGAGCGGTTTCCGGATGCATCAAGACATGGGCTACGGCGCTGGACAATGCAAAAAAGATAATGGCCAATCCGTCATCAAGGGCGATAACGCCTAACAGGATGCTGGTAAAAGGTCCGCGGGCCTTGAGTTCACTGATAATGGCCAGTACAGCACCCGGGGCGGTGGCAACCGAAATGGCGCCGATCACCAGAGCCAGGGGAATGTATGTTCCCAGGAGGTCATATTCCGGGCCCTGAAGACCGGTTAAAATGGGAATTGTGGGAATCAAAAAGAGCGTAGTGAACAGGAAGGCCGCCACTGCCTGGGAAAGGGTAATCCAGAGGATGCTTCTGCCCAGATGTTTCATTCGTTCAAGAACAAGGCTGCCGCCGATAAGATAAGCAATAATACCCAGGGCCAATTCAGTAACAACATAGAGATCTTTGTCGATTAATTGGCGGGTGAGGATATTGGATAAAGAGGGGCTGAGCAGTATACCGGCAACCAGATAACCGCTGACCCGCGGTAATCTTGTTCCAGCTCACGCGCCCGAAGCTGAGATGTTATGCGATCGCTCCATTCGTGTTCCCATGTAACTGAGTAATATTTGTCGTCAATAAACACCGGGTCGGCCGGATCGA
>CAMYJP010000552.1 GCA_947258675.1 uncultured Desulfobulbaceae bacterium
GCCATAAGCAACTCAATAAGTGAGAATTTAATAGTTAGATCGATGAGTTGTTTGCTTTTAATTATTCAGTATTACCATCAACAGGAATCAGAATCTCATTTCTCCGTAAAAACCACAATGTGAATGGTGCGTTATAGCGAGCCCACACAGGATCACCCAAAATGGTAAACTTCTCCTCATGAATCCACGTCTCTAAATCCTTTTTATAACGTAGATAGTTTTTTTCACTCCAAAGACCAGTGTATCGCACTGAAGCCATTCGATGAGTTGGAACCTGGCGTAATGAGACTGTCGGGTCCTCTGGCATAGGAAGAGTCTCTAAAGTGAAGGAGGATGGCATCATGAAACTAACAACCCACTTCCCCCCGAAACTTTGTTGTCCAACGGGGGCAGTCATCGCGATTTTCTCACCTTTCGATTTTTGGGAAACTGGCGCTGTCATTGTTATTTTGTCACGCGTTTGATTATCACCGGATATATAACGAAAGAGTCTTCTGAAGGCCTTATTTCCAGCCTCCTTAAAATCTCCTTCCACAATCGTTTCGGCGAGGATATGGGATGCATAATCTCTAATCTCGAATCTGCCATATTTTTTTATCACGTCATAAGCAGCTTCTTCAATTGCCATGGCATTCGTTGCCCCAAGAATAGTGATTGTTGCTACTAATATAATATATTTTATATGCATAATAATAATTTTTTCAGTTGTTTTGTATGTGCAGTTATTCTCATTGATGCGTCTTTGTTGAAGAATCAAATAGTCCTTTTTGCAGCTCTTTGCTCACTGGATTTGGCCCCAGCCAGATCGAAAAATATGCGGAAGCAAAGTCGGCGTCATTTAAAATCCCTAGAACCTTTCCATCAAGCGCAAGTTCAAGACCCCGACTTGGAGTATAAGTCAAAGTATAACGTTGTCCGGCTTTGACGTCTTGATAAAAACTGTTAAGCTTAAAGAGTTGATCTCTTAAGCTTAGAGCTTTTTCCTCGCCTACATTAAGAGCCATAAGCTCGAATCCCGTCGTTTGAAAATCTTTGGCTTTCATATTAATAAAGAAATAATATTCAAGGAGTTTAGGAATATCTTCTAAGGCCTTGGCTGAGGAAATATGAGAAGGCATGTAAAAGCCAACTGAATAAACTTTTATTAGATATTTCCATTTCAAAAGACCAATGCCTTGAAGAGTAAGTAATCTTCCGCCAACCGTTATTTCATCCTGAAAAAAGATCCCCCTGTTTATTGCAGCATGAGCAAATTGAGAAATTGAAGACGTAAGTAAAAATATGAAGAAATAAACAATTATCTTTTTATAAATTCTGGGTAGCACATTTAGGGATCTTTCTATTATCAATGCATTGAACATAATTACTTGCCATCATGAATAATTTCAATTGCAAGAAATGTTTTTGACCTTTATATGGGTTATCAAAAGGCGACCCACTGACTTGCTAGGTGCAAACCTACCATAGTCTTCCGTTTGCAAAAGGCGTATTAGGCTTTATGCTAAACTTCACGAGCAGATCAGAAGATCCATGTTAGAGGCTCTTCTCATAGATTCTTTTTTTTCAAAAGGCGAGCAACAAGTTGAAAATTTGGATATTCTTCTCCCTTGACTTGTTGATAAAATTCGCACTGTTCACAAGTGATGAATTCTTCCACAAACGTTCCTTGCCGCTCGCCACCGCAAAAGGTCCCTGATATTACCCAACAAGAACGACCTGCATTCTTGCCACCATGTACGCCGTCTAGTTTATTTTCCAAAGTGGCTGGACATGCACCAAAATCCTTAACATGGGCGCCTTCTGGCTCTCTGCCACATTGCATTATTTCCCAGCAATTCTTTTTCATTTTTCTCCCTCCATATTCCTTGCCACTACACGTTATAACTTGCCACTAGTATGAATTCTTCCCTTAATAAGTTTTCTATCAGGTGTACGATGGTTATGTCAACTTGGCAATAAAAAATCAAAGAGATTTATTGAACTTAAAAAAGAAAAGCCAGGATGAGAGATTTTTATCTCAAACCTGGCATTATATTATCTGGTTTCCATGGATTTGTTTCACCCCTGGTGTAAATTTGGTGTAAATCCTATCGGCATTAATTGGAAAAATTGAACGTATTGAACATAAGAGCATGCACTCGGGTCAGGCTGGTTTAACACAGTCAACCCCTTTTTTATAATTTTCTCATTTTGTTGAAATGGTGTTGTAGGGTAACCCTGCTTGGCCTCTTTCGTCCCACCGCTGGTAATTCGAAGGTCATAGCCTTAACAATGCTTCATCGGGGAT
>CAMYJP010000553.1 GCA_947258675.1 uncultured Desulfobulbaceae bacterium
ATCATAACCAGGGCACTGATCTAAATTACCGCAAACACCATCACCATCTGCATCATTGGCTGCATCATTCGCGCACGTATCACAACCGTTGGCTATACCATCATTATCTGTATCAACGCTATCATCATAACCAGGACACTGATCAACATCACCGCACACTCCGTCATTATCTGCATCATTGTCAGCATCATTTGGACAGGGATCAACGTCATCCGCCAGGCCGTCACCATCACTGTCAACTAGTGGAGTATATGTTAATGCATTCGATTGAAGACTTTCATTATCATTTACATCAAATGCCGTAATGGTGAATTCAATCGGTACGTCCCCAACCTGAATATCTATAATGATCTGGGTGGCCAGTGGATTATTGACTTGGTGTATCATATTCCCATCTTGATACAACCGGAAGCCGGCATGATCTGCCGGGGGAGGTGTAGTATATGACCAGTTTGCGGTAAGCTGTTTTGTTACTGCGTAAACAGATTCTGCCGGAATAATAGAAAGAACTAAGAAAAAAAACAGAGTAAAAAGTGAAATACTTCTTAATCGAGATATGATCTTATTAATATTGTAATGCAACATGTCAACACCTCTTTTATTGCCAAGACCGAAACAGCTTCAGTTTTGTGAAGTGCTGACTCGCTCGGCAACCCCGCTACCCTATTCTATGCTTAGAACTTAGGCCGGTGGCTTTGCGTCCCACCTTTTCAGATGGTTTGCTTTTTTCGAGTAAAAAACTACTATCAATTTTTTTTCTAAATTTTGTTTATCTTATCTTACATTTTTCCTAGCATTTATTTATAGATCGCATATTTTGTGCCATTTTCTTTATTAATCAGAAAAAAAAGATTTTCACAAAATTAATCTCCTGAATTTATTAAAATAAATTGGTGAAGATTATTTACCTTTCATTCCTTGCGACAACTGAGGTTGTAAATGTGTGGTAACATAATTGTGGATTTAGCTCGAATAATTCACGTAACGAGGTTGTTCGAGATCCGAGGTGTCAATCGTCCTGCTGTTTTGTAGCAAAACTACAAGTTGTTCAGTTACGCCTGAAGGAGATAAGCGAAGACTTAGAGTGTCCTGGGGTATACTCGAGTATGCTGAATCCGCTTGCGGCAGAATGATATAGGAGAGCCAGCCAGATTGTCAGGTCTGGTAAAACCTTTCAGCTCACTCCTGGCAACTACACAGAATGTATTGGATTGGGGGAGAGTTGTTACGTTTTACATAGAATTCTAGGGATGATCTAGTGTCAGGTAGGCTTCTTTCATGGTGACAACTATCGACAATCAAACTGTAATTCTCTGCCGCAATTGCGACAGAGTCTTCCTTTCAGCATACTTATTCCAAGTCACATTCAAATTCTAACTTTACCATATTCAAGGGGAATTAAACTGAATTGCTGCATTACCTGCTTTTTCGATCCGTCCCGGAGGACCTCATGGTCCTCCTCCTTGCCGCCTTGTTACATCTTTAAATGCAGCATTACCATTTCCCCTTGTTAAATCATAAAATCAGAAGCATTTTCAAATAGTTGAATATGCTAGAATCACTTGTTACGGTATCAATAAAACATCCGCCACCACTACTTTCAGATAAAATATCAGACACAGCACCGGACCCTGATGTACCAGCTCCAGAGGAGGCACCAGAAACAATGCCAAGCCCTGACGGATCGACTATCACGCCATTTTCAATATGATCGCTGTCACCGTGACCGCCGTCTTTTAATTCTATGGTTACCATGTCCCGGTCGTTATTGAAGGTTGCGTGAGCAGAGTAATCAATCCAACCATCAAGAGGATCATATTTCATCCACGTAGCATTGTTGGGAGCCGGTTCTGATAAATGAATATTCACCGTCACAGTATCACCATAGTTGTCTACATCCAAACGGAATGATACAAGCCCCCAAGGAACATTCGACGGTTTGTTTTTTTCATCGGAAATTGTAGCATCATCAACCGGTTCAACATCACCGATGTTCACTCCTACCGGGCTTATTCCGATATTCGCACTATCTTTCTTCATTTTTACCGATTTAATTTCATCGGTCTGGTTATTGTCGAGAACTCCATCGTTATTGAGATCAGCAGCAGCATCAACCTCATCTGCGTCCGGAATACCATTCCCATTATCGTCATAGCCAACAGCAGGATTTTCAGTAGTAAAGGAAAATACATCCGACCATTCAGACTTGTTTCCAGGTGCTCCCCAATACCTGACCCGCCAATAATAGGTAGTGCCATGATCCAATATCAGCTTCGAGAC
>CAMYJP010000554.1 GCA_947258675.1 uncultured Desulfobulbaceae bacterium
ATAGATTTCATTAAAGGTCTTTCAAGTAATTATGGAATTGAGATAAAATATATAGAAACATCAGCTTTAACAGGTGAAAACGTAAAATCTGCTTTCGAAGATTTAGTTATTCGAATTTCTCAATTTCAGGTTGAAAAATGAATATATATCGATCCAGTTAATGTCTCAAACCTTTGCTTTGTCAATATCTCTATTCACTAAAACATTAAGATATTAGCATTATATTCAAACATATACCTAGATAAATATTCTGCGAAATCCCAAAAATACTTAAATATACCGAATAATTTCTTCTAGTGGGTTCACGTTACAAATTCTCATATGAACATATCGCAAATATCTTCCAGAAAGATATTTTCCCTCAGTTTACCCAAAACCTCCCTCAAACGGTAGAAAATGTCCATCGAGGAGTATCCATGGATATTTGCTTGAGTACCTTACTTCTTACCAGCCTAACTAATTCCAGTTTTCAGGAGGTTTATGATAAGTACCATCGAGAGATTGAATATAAACAAGTATTTGGCGAGACCTCATTCAAACCCTTACCCAAGGCACATTACATTAGAAAAACACTGATAGCTTGGGATCCCGAGGAAATCATCAAACGGCACCGTGACCTTCTTAAAGATCAACTCAAGCAACTTCAGAGAGGAGACTTCTGGAAACAAACCCATGCAAAAGAAGGAGTGGTTCTAGCTTTTGATATCACTGAACGGGGGTACTTTGGCCCTCAGGATGAATATACTGTCTATAGTAAAGGACGTACAGTAGCTAAAAGATGTCATGCCTATCTTTCCTTGCAAATTATGTGTCCAGGGCAACGGTTGATGCTTGATTTCCAACCCATTTACACCCACAACAAACCCATTGGTAAGTTAATGGCCAAAATGTTGCGTCGGGTTCGCAAACAAGGATTAAAGATCAAACGTATTTACCTGGATCGGGGGTTCTATCAAATTGATGTATTGAAGGAGCTTCGTACTCATTATGCAGCTGAAGTTCTTATGCCTGCTATACGAACCGATCGAGTGAAAAAAGCGATTGAAGCATGGCATGCTGAACATAGTTTCAAAGCAGGGATGATGGAGCTTGAACTGGGTTCGGGAAAAGATGCACAGCCCTATATTCTCATCTTCTCACCGCTGGATACGGAAAAACGGCAATCCATACGTGAGAAATCCAAGGGTAAGGTAAAGATACACAATTTTTACCTGTTTTTCTGTTTGCTTAAGCCACCTGAGGTAAATGATCCAATTGATATGGAGCTGGTATTTCGACGGCTAAGCTGGGATTATCGCAACCGCTGGGGAATAGAAACTGGTTATCGGGTACTCAAAACCATCTGGGCACAAACAACCTCCAAAGAGTATAGTTTGAGAACCTGGTTAATGTGGAATGCAGCGGTATTGTACAACATCTGGGTATTGGAAAGTATTGATTTGCTACAGCAGAAAGGCATTCCGGAGAATTATGTCTGTTGTGAGGGAAATAGCATTACAAAACCCCGAGTGAAGAAAATCCCTAGAGAACCACATGAACGTCCTCGACGGCCTTGGGCACCTCGACCATTGCAAGAGTTACGGGTGTTTTTATGGGCAGTAGAAACTGTTGTGACTTGGTCACTTCAAGATTTACTACCTGAAGATGATAATTTCGAGCATTTAGAGTCGGAATAGCTATAATTGAGTGCTAGAATATTTTGCTTCAACATGGCGGAAGCTAGTTTTGAGTTGGTTGTAAAGTAGCTTTTCAATGGAAAATATCCCCGATTTTGAAAGAAATAGTGGTTTTAGTTAGTCATCCGCTAGAAAAAATAAGCATCTGCTAGAGACATTAACTGGATCGATCGATCTTCAATTCTTAGACTTTCTGAACTTTAGCAAGAATGGTAGCACTAAAAAATATGTTAAACTCACGGGATAGGTCACATTAATTGAGTCAGATGGTGATGATAGCTCAGATTGTGGATTTAATGAACTTGTGGAAGAATTGGGAGTTATGCAATCAAGTGAAGTTTGATTTGTGAATACCGTCTTTCCACCAATTATCGTTGCCACTACATCAATATTTCTGACATCATAAGCTGATATTTGTAGGGGATTTTCAGATAATATCACCATATCAGCGTATTTGCCGGCTACAATATTCCCCTTTACATCTTGTTGGGTGGTGCCAAAAGCTGCTCCAATTGTAAGTGCACGTATTGCTTCTTCTACTGTTAATGTCTGGTTTAACATATAATCAAAAGGAGCACAAGACAGCAACATAAAATATAGGAA
>CAMYJP010000555.1 GCA_947258675.1 uncultured Desulfobulbaceae bacterium
TCCAGGAACCCGGCTCCATCAAGCTGCTCGGCAGCTTCCCGCGGGTTGATATGCGGACCAAACATATCAACTCCTTCGGGTTCATCGGTTCTGGGGATATGAGCAAATGGTTTGCCGACAGGCTGAACAGTGAAGGGTATAAGTCTATTATTACCGGTCGGAGCAGCTCACTTAAACCGGAAAAAATGATCCCCGAAGTTGATGTGGTCATGATCTGCGTGCCGATAAGTGCCACAGTGCCGACCATAAAAAAATATGCGCCGCTGTTAAAGGCCGGCCAGGCCCTAATTCTTCTCGCCGGGGAGGCGGAAGACACCATAAACACCGCCTTAAAATCCACAAACCCGGCTGTTGAAGTTATGTTTGTCCACAACCTGTGGGGTCCGCAGGCAGCCACTATGAAGGATAAAAACGCGGTAATCGTCCGCACCAAGAAAAGCGGCGTGTTCTGCAGCGAATTCGAATCTTTTCTCTATAAACACGGTGCAGACATCTATCAGGACACACCGAACCAGCACGATCTGCTGACCGGTATCAGCCAGAAACTGCCATCCATAATTTCCGTGGCCCTTGCCATGACCCTGGCCCAGAACAAGATTACCGACAGTGATATAGACAGCCACGTAACACTCACATCCCTTTACGGCATCCTGGCAATGGCCAGGCTCCATACTCAGAATCCGAGGACCTATGCCGAAATTATGGCGACCATGGGTGACGGCCGCAAGATAGTAAAGAATTTTGCCGAGAATCTCTTGGCTATTATCGATCTGGCGGAAAATAAAAATATAGATAAACTCTG
The DNA here is from genome assembly GCA_947258675.1 of uncultured Desulfobulbaceae bacterium. Next base: position 803 of record CAMYJP010000555.1, read on the forward strand.
CGCCATCATTGCAAAAAATCGTGAACATCTCTCCGATACCTTTCTGGATGCAAGAATGAAACAGGCCCTTGCTGTGGATGAAACTCTGGGAAAAGTTTATTAATACACCAAAGTTTTTTCTATTTCTTTCGTGTGGTTCGTGTGTTTCGTGGCAAAAAAAACTCAATGCCGCTATATTCCCTTAATTCATCGGCATTGGTTGCCGCACAGAGTGCCATTGACTTTAAACATATGAAGCATTAGTTTATCCCGAGCAAGAAAAACGTTACAAAAAGAAAGATGAAACAGATTGTATCCTCTTTAAGGACGGTTCTGTAAATAAACGCGTCTAACATTTAAGGTCATTGGAAGTTGAAATAGAACCTGTTTAAAATCCATTTCCAACTGCTTAATTACCCCGCCTTTACTTCTATATTGGTGTAGACGCCAATAATTTTTTTAATATTGGAGAAAATTCATGCTCAATCCTGATTTATCAGCACTCGACAAAAAACATATTTGTCCGCACTGCAATACAAAACTTACCACGTGCAACGCTCCCCCTTTCCATGTCGGCGACGGATTGGGATGGGGTTCAGAGATCATTTTTATCTGTTTGAACGATGAATGCTCACTGTTTGTAAATGGCTGGAAACATATAGAGGAACAATTCGGTCATACTTCTTCATACCGCTACATGGTCCTTCCCGGTGAGAAAAAGGGTTCAACCATGATGGTGGCAAGTAAAGACGCCTTTAAGGGATGCGAAGTTGATATTGAAAGCATAAAAATGCAGAACACCCGCTATGCCACTGAAAAGGCGGCCCTGGAAAAACTCGAATCCTGTGTCGATGAAAAAGATCCAGAGCCGATTCTCACTCTTATTTTAAATGAGTTTGCCGCCATAGATGGACGGGAAAGAGCCTGTGATCTTCTCTGTGACATAAACGACATCTCCTGTATCGATGCTATCCGCAATCATACATTCAAGAATGAAGCCCTGGCGTACAGGGTAAATATGGCTATTGATCAGTTGCTCAAAAAGAACTTCAAGAAAGAGTGCCCTTATTGTTCAGAGATTATTAAGACCCAGGCTAAGGTTTGTATGCACTGCAAAAAAGATCTGGAGTAAAATACAGTTTTTTAAAAGTCTGTTTGAACGACTTTGCACTTGCCAAATCACCGTCCATCTAGTATAGAATTGCGGTATCAATGGTGGGCGTAGCTCAGTTGGTTAGAGCACTTGGTTGTGGCCCAAGAGGCCGTGGGTTCAATTCCCATCGCTCACCCCAGAAATGATAAAGGGTTTCAGCCTTCGCTGAAACCCTTTTTTTATAGTTCATTATCAAACCAATGCCAATAACAGATTTAAAGCTGTCTGTTTTGCTTATCTATTCGTGTTCATCTGTCGCCGTGATTGTTAGACGGAACCTTTAATACATTCGATTATAAGGTACACATCAGCTTTCACAAAATGTGTTTTTGTCAACTT
>CAMYJP010000556.1 GCA_947258675.1 uncultured Desulfobulbaceae bacterium
TTTAGATTCATATTTTGATTTTTAATTTAGTTGGAATTCTACTTTAAAAGAACTTGGTGCTTCAGAAGAAAATTAATAACAATTCAGAGTCAGCCATTTATTTTGATAAACAATAACATCTCCCAGCCTAATTCATATCTCCTTCAGCATAACATCATTGATTGGTTTCCGTTTTGACTTCTGATTTCGGTGAAGGGGGTATCCTATAGCGATTACTGCCATCAAGTCATAATTTTCTGCAAGTTCCAAAACAAAGTTCACTTTTTTCTTATTTATTAATATTTGTCCCAGCCAAACAGCGCCAAGCCCTAACGCTTCTGCTGCTAGAAGCATATTCTGAATACAGGCTCCAGCCGCTTGATGGTCCTTGACCTCATCGTACATGGAATCCACATCCAAAAAAACAACAATCAACGCTGGTGCTGCTTTGATAATATGCCCGTAATGAGTCAATTCAGCTAGCGATTCACGTATATCCTGGTCTTGGACGATAACAAATCGCCACGGCTGATTATTCAGTCCTGAGGGGGCCCAGGTTCCGGCCTGGACAATTTCATGCAGTGAATCCAGAGAAACAACATCCTCTTGATATTCACGAATACTTCGACGTTTATAAATTGCCTCTAGAACTGGGGATTTCATTTTCGCGATACGGCCGGTTAGCTCTGATTGAAAAAATTCTTCGTCTATTAAATTGGCAACTTAGTCTGTTCATAAAGAGTTTGTCAAACATTTTACAAATGTTCCTGGAGGATTGCGAGAGTATGGAGAATCTGTTAAAAACAGCCGTTGAACACCATCACGATCATCAAAAAAATCATATATGGCTTATGGCTGCACACGGATAAATTGTGTAACAATTGTAATCCGTTTACTGAAATATAACGATTTTCTAAAAAAATAAGCGGACAGATCGATTTTAGAATCGTACAAGTTACGTTTTATAAAATATTATACACCGTGGACTGAATTTGGCTGACAAACAGATTATATCCCTTCCCCAATTACCAAATCATATATATGCCGTTGATACCCATTGTCATTTGGATATGATCGACTATGAGCGTGACTGTGCCAAGGTAATATCTTCAGCTGAACAGGTCAATGTCAATCGATTGATAACTATTGGTATTGATCTGGTCAGTTCTCAAAAGGCAGTAAAACTTTCTGAACAACACCAAGCTGTATTTGCATCAGTTGGTGTGCATCCTCACAATGTTAAAGTTTGCTCAAAATCATATTACAAGAAAATTATTGATCTGACCGCCCACCCGAAGGTGGTTGCCTATGGAGAAATTGGCCTGGACTTTGTAAAGAAGCACGCTCCTGTTAATTTGCAAATAATTCATTCCAAGAGACAAATTTCCATAGCTAAAGGGCTCAATCTCCCTCTTATTCTTCATGACCGAGGCGCTCATGAGATGATGACGACGGTACTGAAAGAGGAAAGGCCTTTTCCGGCAGGAGGTGTAATGCACTGCTTTTCAGGCGACAAAAATTTGGCAAGAACAATTCTGAACCTGGGCTTTCATATCTCCATACCTGGGATAGTGACCTACAACAAAGCAGAAGAGATGCAAAAGGTTGTCAAGAATATTCCGCTATCCTCCCTTTTATTGGAGACTGATGCCCCATTTCTTGCTCCAGTTCCTAGAAGAGGAAGTAGAAACGAACCGAGTTATCTGCTCTATAGCGCTCAAAAAATAGCTGATTTGCGAAAAACCGCCTTAGAAAAAATTATCCAGCAAACTACGAAAAATGCCGAATTTTTATTTTCACTGATTCCTAATGCCACACAAAAATAACTCCCATTTTTCTTGCAGTATCAACAACACTAAACTATACAGTCCTGAAGAATAAATCATTTGAAGCCAATCAATCAGTTATCGTGAAGAAAACACACGTTTCGGATTATGACAAAAACCTCATCTCATTAATACCTTCAGTTTTTTTTCTTCTTTCATGAATCATATTTTTCATTGCAAACAAATATTTGAGGTATTTAGTACGTTGAGAATGCACTCTCTAATAAATTTTTATTAATTTTTATTGTTTTTTGTGCATTACAAAAAAAATCATCTGCCCCTCAGAGATTGAAGAAAGGCTTAATCCTTCTAAATTCTTCGTTAATATTCCAAAAGTACAGGTAGTAGAAATAAAAACCGTTTTATGAAGAAAATCAGAGAAAACCTGAAGAAAATAAATCAAAGGATTACCATAGCAGCCGAGCGAGCCGGGCGCGACCCTGGAGATATTAAACTTGTTAC
>CAMYJP010000557.1 GCA_947258675.1 uncultured Desulfobulbaceae bacterium
ACAGACTTATCCGGAAGTTCTAGGTAATTTGTCGGCGTGCTATTATACAACCACATCCTTATCCCTGAAAGCGATTTCCTGCCATTTTACCATCCTGATGATTTCAGCTGTTCCTGCAGGACTTTGATTTTCTGCGGTGACGAAAAACATTTTATTTCCTGCCCGCATCGACCCATAATTTCGCAAAACCCAAGGAATTCATCCATCAGCTTGGTGTTGACTTTGTTTTTATGCTGGATAATGAGAAGGTTCCTTTTCATGTCGATGCCTTCAAGGTGCAACTCTTTCAATTCTTCTCGGTCGATTTCACCGCAGACGGTAAGGTTTGAAAGGCAGCCAAGGGCATTGCCGGCCTGCACTGCTTTTTTTATTGCCTCTGTATGGCCGAGTTCCATGACTACGTTGAGATCTGTTACATATTTGCCCAGCATTTTTTTGAAAACCTGAGCTGTGCCGGAGCCTTTTTCCCGCATGACCCAGGTACTGCTCTTCATGTCCCTGGCAAGGTTGAAATTGTTGGTCGCTGCCAAATCATTATCCGGGTTGGCGATAATGACCAGTTCATCATCAAACCATTGAGTAACCCTAACTTGCTCATTGTTCACCTCGCCCTCCACAAAACCAAGATCAACTTTTCGGTCGACAATAAGTTGCTCCGCCAGGCGGGTGTTGTAGATTCGGACAGTAATAAAGGCATGGGGGTATAGATTCTTAAAGGTGCTGACAATAGCAGGCAGCACATAGTTGCCAATGGTGGAGCTGGCGACGATGTTCAATTCCCCAGCCACGTTGCCTTCTTTTTCGTTCATCAATGTACATATATTGTTTGCCTTGTAGAGAATTTCACGGCATCGCGGCATAAGGTACCGGCCCCGGTCATTGAGGACCAGGGATCGGCTGTCCCTGTCAAAGAGGGGACCGCCCAGCTGGCTCTCCAGTTCATTTAAGGCGAGACTGACAGCGGATTGGGTTATGAACAGTTTTTTGCTGGCCCGGGTGACCTGTTGCTCTTCAACCACCGCAATGAAAATTTCAAGTTGTCTTAAGGTTATTTGCATGACGATTTCTCAGTTATCGTGCGCAGATGGGGTGCTGCTAAACGTTTATAATTTACAATTTACGGCTGTTTTAAAACCTGCCGTTAGAACACATTTGACTTCTCCTTATTCCTTTTGGGAAGGGCCCACTTGCCGGCATGCAGGACAGCCCTCAGCCGCCCCATGGACCTCCGGTCCAATTTTATCATTAAAATAATTAATGTCAAATATTATTATTATAAATTTTACTAATCGTTGAATGGGGGTATTTTTAGTTCACAACCTATTTTTACAGGCTTGATCTTAAAATTGTTACGCAAACGTAACTGATCAAGCTCGGCTTCGTCGCAAGTCACAGAAGCAGCATTCTCCACATTGTATAATTTATTAATTTAATCAACGTATTACAGGATTTACAACTTTGTGGCACTTTAATTGCTCATAGATAGCACAAAAGAAATGCCCCACATCTGCTAAAGGACATAAAGGGAACTTTACTACCAGCATTCAATGTCTGCTGTGAAAAGGGAAGCAATTCTATAATGATCTCCCGAAGAGTTGGAAGTCACTCTGGTTACCATGACAGATAACCCAGGAGGATGTTACCCATGGAAAGTTACATAATGATAGGCTTTTCGATTTTTTTAGGCGCTCTGTTTGTTGGAGGCGCCATCATCACCTCCAAGATACTGGCCTTCCACTCGCCGGAAGGCTGGCGAAAGGTGCAGCCCTATGAGTGTTCTGAAAATCCTATTGGCGGCGCCCGGATCCGCTTTAAGGTCGCCTTTTATATTTTTGCCCTACTTTTTTTGATCTTTGACATTGAAGCTCTGTTTCTCTTCCCATGCATGAAGATCTTTAAGTCGGTGGTGGAGGCGCAGAATGGCAGCATCAGTCCAGTCGTTCTTCTCTCTGAATTGACTGTTTTTGTTTTCATCCTTTTTGCAGGTCTTATCTATGCCTGGCGCAAGGGGGTTTTGATATGGGAGTAGGCGGCGCTTCAGGAGTAACCGAGCAGGTTGCCGAAATACTCGATAAATTCCCTGGCGGGATCACACTTGTTGACTCCGTCGAATTTCTGGTGTCCTGGTCCAGGGCTAATTCCATCTGGCCACTTATCTATGGCACAGCCTGCTGCGCCATGGAAATGATGTCGACGGGTTCCTCCCGGCATGATTGGGCCCGTTTTGGCGTAGAAGTTGCCAGGGCCACCCCGAGGCAGGCCGAC
>CAMYJP010000558.1 GCA_947258675.1 uncultured Desulfobulbaceae bacterium
CGGGTGGCCAGAGAATGCCCCCTGGACATCACCTTGTAAGTTCAAGTGTTCTGACCACTTGATGCCAGCCCACATGCTATTTCGAGACTAATATTATTGAAGGATGAAGACAAAGCTGTCGTAAGTCGTTTAAATACTATAAGTAAAGACTTGACCCGTTTGACTAGAAATACTATAAGTAAAGACTTGACCCGTTTGACTTGATTTACAGGCTCTTGAAGGATATAAAAAACTCTGTTCTTGTAATCAGTTAAGTATTATCAAAATATTTAACCAGCTTATGTGCGCGCTCCAAGATGTCAGCGCGAACTTTTCTCCGATTCGATAGTTCAAAAAAATGATGTCCCTTAGTTGCACTGTCATTCTCTTTAAATAGGCTTATCTGCTTGGAAACATATGGGGTTAATTTGAATGAGTGACACAACAGTTCAAGTTTTTCGTTTTCGAGGAATTTATAAATACCTTCTGCCAGCTGAGCATTATTTCCATCATACATAGTTATATGAGGGTTGAATCCATATTTTGATTTTGGATAGTCTGGTTTGTCCCATATTTTTTCTAGGTTGTCGCTTCTGACCTTTAGATAGACAGTGTGTCTGGAATCGCTGAATCTGCCCACGCCCGCGATTAAAATAACATCGTTTTTAATCGTATGATCAGCCTTCTTTATTTCCCCTTCAGTTATGGTTTTTGCATAAGGCCCCCGTACAGTTATGTGAATGTTCGTTTTTATTTGTTTTTGTGTGAATATTTTTCTTAAAGAAGATAAGAGATAGACGATTTCTTCGTCAGTAAACTCTAAAAACAAGAAGTTTCCAGCCATTTACAACACCAAGACTTTTCGATTTTCTAATGAAGTTTGTTCATGCATGAGTGCTTCGTATAAAAAATCTGAGAACCTGTCTGCCATAGAGGATATAGTTTGTTCAGCTTCTTTTCCCTTCATTCTAGTATCGATTGCATTATCCTCTTTCCAACTAAGAAATTGTTCGTAATCTTCAATGAATGTCTTGAAGCTGTCCAGCATACTTGCGTCATCTAAATGATCCAAGCCATATGTGAGTCGTTCCATTGGTGTTTTTTCTATCAATAGAAGAAGTTCTGTTTCGTTTCGTATTGGAAGGGCAATCAAAGGAAGTACAGTGGAAAATACTGTTAGCATTCTGCTGAATTTTAAATTGATATTTTTCTTTCTCCATGGTCTTTGTGGGTTTTGCCTTATCTGTTCATAATTTAAGCAGAGCGTTCTCCAATACCTAAGTAAATCATTGACAAGAAATGTAGGGCTAAAAATTCTATTTTCTTCAGCATCTCGATAATAATGGCTTATTATTTCAGAAACACATCGATTAAAAACTTTGCTATTAGCAACAGATTTGCTTTCAAGTAGCATTAGCATTCTTGTTGTGAAGTAGTTTTCTGTGTCGTCCTTGGGGGCTCCTACGGCTTTTAAGTTCTCAGAAAGAAGATGTACTTTGAGAAACCTTTCTGTAAGTTTCGGGTAGCCTAGCCCATTATTAATCTCTATAAGCGTTTGGCAGAATGGACTATTGATGCCGCTTTTAAGGCAGGGGTCATCTGTAATGACAAATAAATCTAAATCTGACAGCTCACCAAAATCATGTCTTCCAAGTGATCCAGCGCAAAAAACAGCTATAGACTCGTTTTGAAATAATGGGTTTTCTGTTATTTTACTTTCAAGTTCTAGTATTCTTCTTTTGGATTCCCGTTTTCTTTGTTGAAGAGGTTCAAACTGATTTAAAACATTTTCAAATTTACCCACAAAACACCCCGCTTAAATTTGCGTTCTGGATTGAAGGGGCTTGTTTCGGATATGAGTCTTGTTTGGTCATTGATCTGATTAAGATATATATCGCTATCAACACCCCGCTGAAATTATAGTTCAATAAATATATTTTGTCTGTACGATAAGGTTTGTAAGTCAAATTTATGTGGAATTAACGCCGCTAAATCTACAAACAAAAGACAAAACATCACGAGATAACTGCCATATGCTTAGATTTCTCCTAACTTTAGCTCTGTTTCTCGCCCTGCTAACCGCTTGCGACACCCAGCCCCAACAACCCAAAGGCAAAACGGAAAAGGGGTCGGTGACAAATGCGAATAATAACCATTTGTCACCGACCCCTTTTTTCCTTTTTCTAGCGTTTAAAGATTCTCCTTTCTTGTATCTCCGCCAGATCTCAGATTTTAATTCGTTGGTATAACGCAGCCGGGTTGAATAAGCCATAGTTGCAACAC
>CAMYJP010000559.1 GCA_947258675.1 uncultured Desulfobulbaceae bacterium
GGCCCACGAACAGCAACATCAATAACTTTTTTGTACTGCTGGTTGGAAATTGTCAGGTTTGCAGGGAGGTTAAGGATTTCAATGGGAACACTGATATTGATATCAACCTGGTCTTCACCAACAACAAAATACCAGAGCATGGTCGCAAGGGTGAGCGATATGAGCTTCAATATCCAGTTTTTCGGCTTGTTTTTTATAAGTCTGAATTTTTTCATGTTCGATTTGCCTTGCCAAGCCAATTTTTCCATGAATATCCAGGCATTTCCGGTTGGATGAAAATCTTGTTCAATTCTCTGGCCAAAGCTTCTTCATCTTTAAGATTGTTTATGGAACCGTTAACTGCCAGTGATATCTCCTGCCTTTCTTCAGAAACGATCACGACAACAGCATCTGTTTCTTCAGATAACCCGATAGCAGCCCTGTGTCTCGTTCCGTAGCGTTTCGCTATGTGCGGGTTCTTGGAGAGGGGCAGGAGGCAACCAGCTGAATGAATTCTACCATTATAAACTACTACACTGCCATCATGCATAGGTGAGGCTGGCAGAAAAATAGATATCAGCATTTCCCGGGTTAATTTGGCATCTATTGAATGTCCTGATTCAATATAATCACGAAGTCCGGTTTCTCTTTCTATGGCAATGATAGCACCGATACGTCTTCTTGCCAGGTGTGAAGCAGCCTTGACGATCTCGTTCAGGTCTTTTGTAACCAGGTCGTGCTGTTTTTGAAAAGGGGTTTTACCTACCTGTGTCAGTACTCTTCTGATGTCTCGCTGAAATACAATGATCACAATAAGTAAAATTGAGCTGAGGAAGGTCCGTAGAAGCCAGTTGAGAGTAAGAAGGTCAAGTTCGCGTGAGATAAAATAGATTATGGTGATGACCACGATGCCCAAAAGCATCTGAACGGCCCTGGTTCCACGAATGAGGAGGATTATACGGTAAATGATGACACTGACAATCAGTATGTCTATGATATCCTGCCATCTGAGTGAACTGAGGAAATTGATCATGGAAATCGCTACCGTGTGACCAGTATCTATCTATTTTTAAATTAATTTCTTTAAATTTAGCACGTTAAAGTTAAATTGAACAGGGAAAATAAAAGAAATTCCCAAAAAAGAACAAGTAGAATAGATTAATTGAATTTGCATGCATTACAGGTTATCAAAACTGCTTTAAACAAAAGGTTCAGGACAAAAATCATATCATGGCAGATGACAGGTTTGGTGATATTAAAATAGATAATGGTCCTTCTTCAGAGGGAAAAGGTCCGGAAGTTCCTCTGCTCAAGGATAAGGATACATTTCGTGAAGATTCAATCTCACAGCATGAGAGTATATCCCCAGAATCAAAAGACCTGGCCATCAGGCGCGACCTTCAGAAGAAAACCGGATTTCGTTTTTCCCTGCCGTCACGAAAATTCGTTCTCCTGTCATCTGTTTTCCCTCTGATATTGGTTTTATATGGAGTTTCAAGTTACTTTTTGGTCCCTGTTCTTCTCAAGAATCTGATGATCTCGGATCTAAGCCAAAAACTTGATCGGCCGGTCGAGATTGGCAGGATCGTTTTTTCTCCCTTTACCCTGGACCTTCATTTTCAAGATATCTTGATTGGTCCTGTTAATGGTCTTATTGAAGGGAAGGATCTTCTGATCGCTGAAAAGGCTCGTTTCAAGTTCTCGCCTGGTCAAATTATTAAAGGAAAACTTGTATGTAGAAAAGCTGTACTTGATGGTATATCTCTAAATCTTGTCCGCAATGAGAGTACGAAATTTGACCTGCTGACTACTTTAGACGTGTTTATTTCGCGAAATTCTGCCAATGGAACAAAATATTGGCCATCATGGCTTTATTTGGACGAAGTAAATATTTCAGAAGGTACAGTTCATATCGACGATCGTTTAACTGACAAGGTCTTTTCTATTGAGCAGATAGAATTTTACCTCCCCTCAGCGGACACAAGGGAACTGGATAAGACTGCATTGCCAAAACTTACGGCAGCAATTGATTCCAGTCCGTTTGAGATTAATTCTGTACGCTTTCAGGATCAGTCTGGTGCATGGAGAACAGGGTTCAGCTTTGAATTCAAGAAGGTCATTGTAGGCAATTTCAAGGAGTTGCTTTCTTTCCCGGTTACCGGGTTGAAATTAACTGAAGGTGAGGCTGATGTAGCACTTGATATAATTCTTCCGGAGAATCAATATGGACCCGAACAGATCGTTATTGAAGGCAAAGCCGATCTCAGGGCGATCCGGTGG
>CAMYJP010000560.1 GCA_947258675.1 uncultured Desulfobulbaceae bacterium
AAAACTGTTAATATAAAGATTCATTGGCCTTCTAATGATGCCGCAATATCTAAAAACACAAAATATTCAGGAGGAAATTATGGAGAAAAAGGTTGGTCCTCGAAAAGAAAAGCCTGATCCTGAAAGAATGGCGATACTCAGATCCTTGCCCATTGAAATAAAAGAGCAGATCACCGGTGAGGAAGCCCAGGCCTTTCTGTACAAAAAAGAACTGCCTGATTCCTTGCTGGAAAAATTGAAAGATTACCTGGTTCCTGAAGATGAATAATAGGAGCAATTTGTGCGGTAAAGCGTGCTCTTTGTTTATTCCCCTTTTCAGGCGGGAGCTGATTAAAAATGGAATCCATGAAAAAACCGTGTGAAACCTGCGGCGGATCAGGTCAGATCAGCTTTTTTAAAGGGGTAAGCAGATTTCTGTTATCCACGGAAGAATGCCCGGACTGCGCCGGGATCGGTTACATAATCCCTTCGGAAGAAAATTCCAAACCAGAAAAAAAAAGAAAAATTCCTTCTAAGAAATAGTGTTTGAGGCAAGATGAGTTTTTCGGCCTTATCGTTACAAATCAGAAAGTGAATCATGCGGACCCACCTATTCAAAACGGAAATGGATTTGCCGCTTGATATCCACGCTGTTTTCAAGTTCTTCTGTGATGCAACCAATCTGGAAAAAATAACCCCGCCGGAATTATGTTTTCACATCATTTCCGCCCAGCCTATCCAAATCAAAAAAGACACCTATATTGATTATCGATTACGCTTATACGGCATTCCTTTCCATTGGCGGGCAAAGATTTCAGCGTGGGAACCGCCTATAAAATTTATAGACGAACAGGTGATAGGTCCCTATACAACCTGGATCCATACCCATACGTTTATCGAAAAAAATGGAAGAACCGGAATAATCGATGAGATTCTCTACCGTATGCCGTTCTGGCCGATAGGCGAGATATTTTTCCCGGTCATTGCAATGTATTTAAGGAGAATTTTTGCCTATAGAAAACAAAATATTAAGCAAATATTCAGCAATAATAATCCGTTATGCAATGAGGGCCAATTTGAATAATTTTGACATCTATAATGAAACTTGCGAAATGCCGATCTTCCTGAATTAATTCAGCGCCGAGATTTCATTGAAAGGCAGGATAACAGCTATTCGTATTTGGTGTCTCCGGATGGAAAAAAACTGGCCTGGATTGCTAAGAAAGATGATTTCTATACTCTATTTACAAAGAAAATCGACGAAGAAGAAAGTAAAACGGTTAATTCAGATTGTTGGTGTAATATTTCCTGGTTCACTTGGGCTGAAGATAGTCGCCACATACTTTTTCTTCTTGATACAAGATCAAAGCATATCTATTTAGCCGATACGTACCAACCAGAATTAGAACCGATAAACCTTACTCCAGATGCCAAGTGGGGTATAAATTTTTTAGATACTTTTCCTCATGAACCGGAAAACATTCTTCTAAGTTTTAATAAACGTTGCCGCTATTGTTTTGATCTATATCGGATGAATATCAACTCTGGTAAAAGAGAACTCCTCGTAAAAAATAATGAAGACATACTTAAATGGATTGTTGACAGAAAAGGTCAACTTATTGGACGCAAACGTGTCACAAACGACAATAAAATAAGTTTCGAAATTCATGACGCCACAGATTCTTCCTGGCGGCCTGCTCTTTCCTGGGGATTTAACGAGACTGTTTATTTCTATGGCTGTACTTCTGACCGAAAAAAATTATGGCTTCTATCCAATCGTGGCAGGGATCGCATGGCTCTGGTCAATTATGATCTCAAAATGAGTACAGAAACTGTAGTTTGTGAAAATCCTTATGCGGATGTTGAGTCCTTATTTATTGATCCTAAAACTGGTGAGCCACTTATTGCCTATTCTTATCCTGGCTATCAGCAAATATATACACTCGACAAGGAGATAGAAAAAAACGTTCTTTCAAAGTTAGATTCAGTTTAACAAAAAGGAAATAAAATCCTAAGCATATATAATTATCAAATATATTCCACTTGAATGAACTAACCTCATGAAAGTAGTATTCTTACAAAAAGATTCTTTTGTCAGACTCGCCATCGAAATTCTTTCTGCTGTAGTGAAAAACAGCGGTCATGAAACCGATGTCTTTATTGAGTCAGGAGAAAAAGACTTTATTAATTCTGCTCTTGAAAGTAAGGCGGATTTATTTGCCATGTCCTGTTCTACCGGGAGCGAATCATGGGTCGTTGATACTGCTGAAAATATAACCG
>CAMYJP010000561.1 GCA_947258675.1 uncultured Desulfobulbaceae bacterium
GTGCAGTACCGCTTCTTTAGCAGAGGATCTGATTTTATTTTATTCAAACGATGTACATGGTGAAACGGAACCGTGCGGTTGAAGCGCTGCCCAACTGGGCGGTCTGTCCAGAAAATCACACCAGATCAACCTCTCGGTCCACAAAGAAAAGAAACCGGTTCTTTTTCTGGACAGCGGGGCATTGCTTTATAAAAAGAAAACCATCAACATCAAAACAGAACTGGAACGCTTAAATATCTTTGCCGAGGCAATTGTCAAGTCAACGAATAAAATGGGCCTTGCCGCCGCCGGTATTTCCGCCCAGGACCTTGCGGGCGGAGTTGACTTTATTCTCTCCCAGCAGAAAGAAACTTCTTTTCAATGGGTATCTGCCAATATGATGCTGCATTCAAGCAGTGAAACTGTATTCAAACCGTATATCATTAAGGAAATAGGCTCACTCAAGATAGCTGTTCTTGGCATAACCGATCACTCGATAAATCTACAGCCAACCGACAAGGGTAAAATCAAAATACTTGGCTGGGAACAGGTCCTGCAGAGCCATTTGGAAAGTCTGGAAAAAGAAGCTGATTTTATAATCCTGCTTTCAAGCTATCCCCTTAGTGAGAACGAGCGTATAGCCAGAGAGTTAAAGAAAATTGATCTTATTTTGCAGTCCGGTCACTCGAAAAACAACCTCCCCCCTGCCAAAGTTGGCAACACTCTCATTACCCAGACCAGCTCCATGGGGAAATATCTTGGTAAGCTTGCGCTTTCCATACATCCTGGCAGCACATGGGGAGAAGGCATCGACAGTAAGCTGAAACAGGCACAGAATGAACTCGACCGCATAAACTGGCAGTTGAACAGGCTCACCAAACGAATCCCTGAACAGGAACTGTCAGGTAATATTCGCTATAATAAACTGCTGACATCAAAATCTGAGTATGAAAAGAAAATTGCATCCCTTAAAACCGGTGACAAAGTACTGGAGAACACCTTTGACCACCGTTTTATCAGCTTGAAAACATCACTCCAGGAAGACAAATCCGTTCAGTCGATTATCGACCAGGCAAAAAGAACCGCCAACAAGTTGAGCATGGAGCGTTTATTAGCATTATCCAAACAGGAACTCGATAAAGAAAAAGGATCACCATTGTTTAATAATCTGGTCGGTTGGAAAAAATGCAAGGAGTGTCACCCAGTGCAGACAGATTTTTGGCTGACGACTCGCCACAGCCGCGCCTGGTCCACCCTGGTCAATAAAAATGAGCAGACCAATCCCGACTGCATTATCTGCCACATTACCCTTGAATCATATAATAAGTCATTTGATGAAAAAGAAAAAATCATGGCCCAGCTCCCTGAACATCTTCAATCTGTCAGCTGTGAAGCCTGTCACGGTCCAGGCCAAGACCACGTCACCAGTCAGCAATCTTTAAGAGAGGTGAATGAAAAGACCTGCCGCAACTGCCACAATGATCATCATGACAGTGATTTTAATTATGAAAACATGGTAGAGAAAATCCGTTGCCCTTCTCTTTGATGCGCAGGCTTTTAAGACCCAAACTAACTCTTTTAGCAATATGTAGTATCAAAATAGTGTGAACGCCCATATATTTTTTTAGGAACTGCATCCTTCATATTATGCGGAACTGTATCAATACAAAAACTTCCCTTTGATTTCAATTTTTATAAGTTTTCAATAATAATTCTCCATGACCCGACTGAATGCCCGTTGCGATAAAAGTTTAGAAGGTCTATCATATAAGGTTGCTTCACAGTTATGGACATTTTTTCATTATCCCAAATGGTTGCCTATAACGACATAAAGAATGGAGTTACACTGTATGCCCAATATAATTGCCCCACATACCCTTTATTTCGTGTGGCATCCAGACGATTCCTTAAACTCCTTTAATGAAATCTGTTCGATCCCTCATGTCTTCGCTATTGCAGATCTTTCGTACTCTGCTACACCTGAGGTATTTTTAGATAACAATTCAATTGCAAATCTCAACATCAAACTGTCATGGCATCAATTTAAGGACAAGTCTTTACAGTCATTATTACAGACAAATAGTGTTCTGCGAATATGGGTCGAATGTTTCCCTGAAATACATAAAATAGAACACCGTAAAATCTTTGACATGCTTGAGAAGGAATATCCTTTCGAAACGTGTCTTGTTACAAGTGATCTGGCACTTATAAATAAATACTTCAAAGAAAAAACTTCACATTTTCAACTTGCTGTAAAAGGAACAGAAGCTAC
>CAMYJP010000562.1 GCA_947258675.1 uncultured Desulfobulbaceae bacterium
ATCTTGTTTATGCCGGTGAGAAGCCACTGCTTGAATATACCATTAATCAAGCAAAGAAGTCGGAGTTTGTTGATCAGATATTTGTATTGACCGATAGCCAGGAAACAGCCGATTTTGCTGAAAAGAATGATGCTAAGGTTCCATTTCTACGACCAAAAGAGTTGTCCAGGGATTTTGTTACCATCTCAGAAGTCCTTAAGTTCGGTTTAGAAGAGTTGAAACATTGGGATGTTTATCCAGATCTCTGTGTAATGTTGGAAGAGACTTATCCGTTTCGTCCACCAGGATTAATAGACCAACTTATTGTTCAGTTCCTTCGAGAGGGATCAAATTGCGGCGTGACAGTGAAAGCTGAAACCAGAGCAATATGGAAGGATCAGGAAGGAGGTCTTGAGGCTGTTACCCCGTTGATTCCACGTAGTCTGAAGGCAGATAATTATTTTGTGAATTTATTTGGATTATGTTTCGTTACCTATCCAGCGTATATTAGTGATGGTTCTCTTGGTATGGATAAGCCGCACCTTCATCTTGTTGATGACCCTGTAGCTGCCATTGAAGTACGTGATGATAATCTTCGCGCACGTGTAGCTGATTTTTCTCATTTTATTAACTCTTCTACTTCCTGATCTATTTAGACTGTTATAAATATTACAGTCGTTTTCATGTGAAACTGTTTCATTTTTAACTTTTCCATAACTTTATAAAGCCAAGTCATTTGTAGAAGAATAGACATAAAATGCTAGAAACCTTGAAGCGTTCTGACAATATAGGGTCAAAAAAAGTAATATTCATGATCAGGCATGAAAATGATCTGGACTTTATGATGCCAATAATGCTGTTTGCATGTAAGCCAATTGTTATTTTCTGGGGATTTATTGCAAAAGACGATTTCAGGGTAGCCATGTTAAATAAACAGGGCATAACCCCTGTTTACCTAGATGGTTTGAAAACAAGCATCCTTGAAAAAGTTTGTTTAAGAGTTTTAGGGCTTGCCAATAAATTTTTATTCAAAAGACTTCAAGAACACCTGAACCGGAAATCTCAAGAGATAGTGCTTTCATCCTTTGCAGGTTGTCTTGATAAGATCAATCCAACTGAGATTGATATTGTTGTTTTTGACCATTCAGTTAATGAAATGGTGAAAACAATGATCACACTTTTAAGGGCATGGAATAATTCAATAAAAATTTTATCTCTACCTCATGGCCATGGAATAGTCATGAATAAGTTGAGGAAATATAGTCAAATTGAACCAAGTACACCTGAGGATTGGGGAATTTTTGATAAAGTTGTCTTTTTTAACAATTATTCCGCCCCGGTAAACGAGAGTGTCAACAGTTCAAGGAAAATGGTTATTCCAAGTCTTCGCAATACGAAAGAATGGGTGGATAGATTAGGGAAAGAACTTGCAGGTGCTGATAAAAATACTCTCTCCAACCCAACTCATCCAGTTAAGATAAGGTTGTTAATTATCCATACCAGGATGGCCTCAAATATTAATTATGATGAGGTCGTACGATGTATTAAAATTCTTGATAAATTTAAATGTTTTGATGTCAGGATTAAGCCTCATCCACGAAGAATCAACGATGCTTTGCAATTGGCAAGTATGTCCGAACAGGTATCTCTGATCAATGGACATATAACTGAATGTATACGTTGGTCACACATGGTTTTATTTTTTCAGTCTTCTGCAGTATATGATGCTTTTATTTTAAATAAACCGGTTATATATCCCAACTACATTTCTTCCAATGAAATACATGATGAGGTTTTAAAATATTGTCATGTTTTGAGTTCACCTGATGATTTTTACGCTCTTGTAAAAAGTCTCTCTTTGAAAGAGGAACTGGAAAAACCGGATTATTCTCCAGAGGACTGGAGCTATCTCTTAGATAAGTGGGCACTAACACTTTCCAGTCCAAGTCGTATAAGTGCATAGTATGTCAAAGAGAATTTTTAATATAAAATTTCTTGGCCCATGAGACATAGCGAATCAAGCTGCCTAACTGAAGTCATTTTATTAAGCAGAGTGGTGGTACACTCATCTCAGATGGGAATCGCTTTCTCTGAAATTAGCACCTTTAACTGAGAAAAAAAACTGAGACCCTGATTGAGTTGAGAACTTTTGTCTCAAATGTAAAAAATTTTAGATAAATACCAGAATGAATTAATATAGTTGATCATATAATTCATGAAACATGAAATGTTCTAAATATAGAGCTGATATTGATGGGCTTCGGG
>CAMYJP010000563.1 GCA_947258675.1 uncultured Desulfobulbaceae bacterium
GGTGTGAAAACGAGAATCTCGATTGGGAGGTAATGACACTCGATATGGACGAGATCGAGGTAACCACGGCCAGAGACTCGGAAGCAGATGTTTCACATACAGCATCTCAGCAAAAAGTAAAGATGATCGGTGATCCACGGCTTAACGCCGAATAAGACACTTGAATTGAGCGGAATAACATGCGATTAAAATAGAATTTTCAATAAGGGAAAGCTGTAATTACCTCACTCACCCATATTCATCGTTGACGACGACACGACGGGTAATCGATTATTGATTGATTTTAAAAACATAGAATTTCGTCTTGTTAACGCAAACTAATCGAAATCATGCTGTCGTAGCAGCTATTTGGATGTCCGGTACGCTGGTGTCTTTCATGGCCATGGCAGTCGGCGGCCGGGAACTATCGGCCCAATTAAGTACTTTCCAGATACTGTTTTTCCGCAGCATCATCGGTTTGCTGATTGTCGGCTTTTTATTGTGGCGCGGCAACTGGCGGCAGATATTAACCAAACACCTTAGAATACATATTCTGCGCAATATTTCTCATTTCGGTGGACAGTTCGGCTGGTTCTACGGTATTGCTTTTATTCCACTGGCAGTGGTATTTGCACTAGAGTTTACCGTTCCGGTCTGGACTGCTGTGCTGGCCACCATATTGCTCAGAGAGCAGATCACAGCAGCGAGGGTTACCGCCATTATTTTTGGTGTAGCGGGGGTGATTCTGATTCTGCGCCCGGGCCTGGCGGTTATCAGTCCCGCATCGCTGGCTGTTCTCGGCAGTGCTTTCGGCTATGCCCTGTCACATACCCTGACAAGAAGGCTTGCTCTGGTCGATACCCCGCTGACCATCCTGTTCTATATGACGGTCATTCAGCTGCCTTTAGGCTGCTTTACCTCCATATTTGATTGGACAACACCAACTTTAGAGATGCTGCCATGGATCATTGTTGTCGGCGCCGCAGCTTTGAGCGGCCACTACTGCATGGCACGCGCCCTGGCAATAGCAGATGCGATTGTCGTGGTACCACTGGATTTTTTAAGATTGCCCCTCATTGCCGCCGTTGGTTTTCTATTCTATGGCGAAAGTTTGGATTGGTTTGTTCTGGCTGGTGGGGTTGTGATGTTTAGCGGTAATTTTCTAAACATCCAGGCCGAGAAAAAAAGGACCGCGAAAATAGCATGATCTTACAGACCTCGTTGAATAGTTTACTGGTTGAATGGTTGATTAGGTAAATTATAGTCATAATTTTAGAATGTTACGATTGCTAAAACATGAAATGTCCAATTATTTTGCAAATAGGGGATAAATCCATATTTACAACTACTTAACCAATCAACTAATCAACCAATCAACGATATCTGGATCTTATTTAAAAAGTCGCCTTTAAATTGGAACCTCATCAATACCTGACATGAATTTTACAGCCCAGGTTTATTCAAATGAGCCTACTCAATATAGACCTCGGTTCCAACCGGAATTCGCTCCCAGCCTATCTTTTGGTTAATCCGGTTTCCTGATATAAGCAAGCCGCCCGGAAGCTTGTAAATAGTGTCGGGGCTGTTGTATTTATCTCCAGCGACTTGCCAGGCGGTCCTGTCCCGCTGGATGACATATGAAGGGTAGGTCGCATCGGTCTGAGTTCTCGAACCGTAAAATATTGAGGTCAGCACCAGGTCCGGCTGAAGACGTCCTGCTCTGACATCCGGATCATAGGACCAGGTGGACCACAGACCGGCGCGCTTGCGCTCGAAATTTCGGGCGCAGTGTTTTCTGCCGCGTTTATTAAAGGGTACTAATTTTGCCGATTCAGTATAGGCAACCTGGCTGTGGGTCAGCACGGCCCGATCGTCAAGACGGTAGTTGTTTTTTAAAATTTCGAGAAGCAGTCCAACCGACTTATACTGACTGTCTGTGATGTCTCCATTGTGATATCCGACCAGTTCGATGCCGATGGAGACCCTGTTTATATTTCTTTCCCCATTCCACATACTGCGGCCTGCATGATGGGCTCTAAATTTTTCATCTAAGATACGGTAGGTCTGCCCATCACGGCCAATCACATAATGAGTATGTCCCCCTCGAGAGACCCATTTGAAGTTGTCCTGTTTGCCTGCCGATACTATTTTCAGGGTAGTTTTTAAATCACATTCTGAAGTATGAACAATAATGTACTTTGTTCTTTTACGTACTCTTTTTGGAAACTGGGAATTGAGATGATCACGGTAATCAATGATGGCAT
>CAMYJP010000564.1 GCA_947258675.1 uncultured Desulfobulbaceae bacterium
CTTTCACGCTCTCGATTGGCACCAAGAAACCGAAAATAAACATTTCGACCTGGTCCTGTTGCTCCAGCCAACCTCACCGCTTCGATCCACAGAAGACATTGACAACAGCTTAACTCAACTGCAGGAAACAGGAGGCAGGGCCATCGTCTCCGTCTGCACCTGTGAGCATCATCCCTGGTGGTCCAACACTCTGCCCCAGGACCGCAACATGAAAGATTTCCTCCGTCCTGAAATCGTCCATGCCGGAAGGCAGCAGCTGCCGTCCTTCTACCGACTAAACGGCGCCATCTACCTGGCCAGTACCGATTACCTGCGCCAGCACGAATCCTTCCTTGGCCCCGAAACCCATGGCTACGTCATGGACCATCAACACTCGGTCGACATCGACTCACTCATCGACTTCAAACTCGCCCAACTCCTGATAGAAGGGAAAAACTGAAGAAATACAGACAAATCGAAAGTTTAATCCATGACAGTTTCCCGAATATCGCTGTTATATATGGAAATATAGACAAAACTTACTTCGAACTTTTGTAACAAAATGTTATATTTCAAGACCTGCCACCAGCCCCACCCTTTTCTCTTTAACAAGAGGACTCTACCCTTGGAAGAAGACTCCTAATTGGTATTCCTGAGCCCTCTCTAGTTCACATCTCTTTCCCATTTTCCAATTGGGGAATTGATAATAATGGATTCATCAAATAATACAGACAAGGCGATGACTGCAGTAGCGTTAGCACCGCTTTTTATCAAAAGCTTTGAGTATGCTTCCTCTCCTTTTATTACTAAATAAACTAGAGCGATGCTTAAACCAGCCCTATGGTGGTACTCAGAAATATTCTTATCTTTAGCTTTTAAATTGTTATACGTTTTAATTATTTCTTTAAAGGCATCTAAACGTTGACGCCTTTCATAAGCATCTATCAAATCTATAGCCAATTGATTTTTCCTGACAGTATCATTCTTTCTTTCATCAATAGATTGTTTAATAATTAACTGAAGTTTTTCATTTTCTTTATTGTCGATGGCTCGCAAAAAATGTTCATTCAAACATATGTTATAAGGTGTCAACTTATCTATGATTTCATGTTGAATATCAGCCTTGACATATCGAACTGACATGTGGTCCGAATTGTACATACTATCAAATCCATATCTAGATTCTTTTTTCATAATACATAAATAATCATGGTGATCACGTTTGTAACTCATTCCTGTGCTGGTCCAATAAAACCCATTTTCACGAAATGTACTTAACCCTAATTGCTCTCGACCACCTAATAAAGCATTAAAACCACCTTTTCCTCCATCAAGTATAGGTAGTATATTTGAAGAGTTGTCTTCCAAGATTGAATCTATTAGCTCTTGATATTCATCTGTAGTTGGCAAGCGCCAGCCAGGTGGTGTAATTCTTACAGCAGTATCCCATTGATACAAACAACCTTATTTTTTTATAGTTGACTTGTTGTTATCGTAATTATAAATACTAAGGCTATTAAAATAATTATTTCCCTTTTTTTTGAAATAATCCTTTATGTTAAACCTAAAATTTTCTATCATCCAAATTTTACCATTAAACATTCTAGTTTTATATTTTTCATTATCCCTTTTATCTATAAAAATATTATTATCAATATTTCTATTACCTATTTTTCTTATAATCTTCTTAAAAAACATTTAACACCTCAAGAAAAATTCAATTTTGATTTAACAAATGAAGAATACCGAAACAATCTACTAGATATTTACCATAAAATGGCAATAAATCATTATAGATTTATATATAATATATAGATATTACCAAAAAAAATTCAATATTTTAATATTATATAAGATTATTCATAAAATGAAGGGAATTCATATACCTGTTCTTTTTCTATAAATTTAGTTCTGAGTATATTCTCTGCTTCATCAATTAATTCTTTCTCTAACTCTCCAAAAGTATCGGTTGCCACTTGCTTGATCTGTGAATTCTCACTAGAAGAAATCTCAACGCCAATGGAATTCATGGCAATTAATTTCGGAACAGGTACCTTCTCAGCCTGCTGGTCGGCCTGCTGATAGAGATAATAAATGTAGAAGTAGATATAGACATGGGGGCCAGGATCAACTGGAAGTCTCTTGGCAGCATGAATAGCCTGCACAGACTGGATAAACGATTCAACTCCCCTTTCCTGGAACAGATTATTGGCGCCAAGGTGAAAGAGTAGCCTGCTCTTCAGCTTGGACGCCTCAATG
>CAMYJP010000565.1 GCA_947258675.1 uncultured Desulfobulbaceae bacterium
ATCATGTTCAAGACCTTCAGGAAAGAGCCCTTTAATAACATATGACTCATGGCCGTCCGTGGTCTGAATATCTATGAGAAAACCGGCACCCTGGACGCCTGTACCCAGCTTTTCAATGTTTACACTCACGGCCTTTTTGCCGAACAGTTTGAAGATATATTTTTTTATGCTTTTTTCATTTATCATCGTTTGATTGCTGCAGGTTTTCTTGATTTCTGCAGATAATGCTTTAGTTCTTTTGCCAGTTTTCTGTTCATGCCCTTTACTGCTTCTATCTCATCAACAGAAGCCTTTTTTATGGAATCAATACTGTTGAATTTTTTCAATAGTTCAAACCGCCTTGCCTTGCCAATGCCTTTCACTTCTTCAAGAGGTGATTGAAACGTTCTCTTTGACCTGAGTTTTTTATGATATGTGATGGCAAAGCGGTGCACCTCATCTCTTATTTTCTGGATAAGGTGAGTCGTATCCAGTCCAGGCTCAAGATATATGGGAGTTCTCCTGCCCGGCAGGTATATCCTGTCTAGATATTTATGGACATGCGAAAGGCCGGAACCGGCCCTGTCTTTTTTTGCCTTTGCAATGGAGGCGATCTTTATAGGGATATCAAAGGGCTTCATTGCCTCAACAGCATGAGACAGCTGGCCCCTTCCTCCATCTATAAGCAACAGATCAGGGATGATGTCATTATTTTCTGATAGTCTTTTTAAGTACCTTCCAACAACTTCTCCAATCATGGCAAAATCATCAACACCCTTTACTGTCCTTATCTTAAATTGACGGTAACTGTCTTTATCAAATTTCCCATTTTCATAAACAATCAGAGCACCAACAGATTCAGAGCCGGATATATTAGATACATCCACAGCCCCGATTCTTGAGGGAACCGTGTCAAGGTGGAGCATCTCCTTGATCCTGAGAACAGTATCATCTACCCTCAGCTCTTTGTGTTTATTGAAAGAATAAAGAGCATTATCATCTGCCATTTTAAGGACTTTTCTTTCAAATTCACTTCTTGCAAAGCTTAAACGCACGCTGCTGCCGCGCCTGTCGGTAAGCCATCTCCTTTCAGTAGTCAGCCGCGCCCTTACCGGCAGAATTATTCCCGGAGGGATCAGGATTTCCTTCGAATAAAACTGTTCAATGAACCCTGCGATAAGCTCTCTGTTATCCATGTCTCCCAATTGTTTCAGGAAGAAATCCTTTTGCCCGATAACCGTCCCGTTTCTTATAAAAAGGATATATACTGAAGCTTCCTGTTGTTTCCTGTATAAACCAACTACGTCAACATCATTAAGTTCAGGCGCTATGACCCTCTGTGATTCCCATGTCTTTTTCAGGGCATTCATTCTGTCCCTGATTTTTGCTGCGTCCTCAAAAAGGAGGTTGTCAGACAGACTCTGCATGCGATCCTGCAATTTTGAGACAAGCTCTCTCTTTTCGCCTTTAATAAAACTTATAACCTCTTCGACGACCTCCATATATATTTCTCTATCCTCAGTTGATCTCCTGTCTACTGCGCATGGGGCAAGACACCTTCCCATCTGGTACTGAACACATGGCCTGAAAGGCTTGTCCATTTTGTATCTGCAAATACGTATGGGAAAGTTCCAGCGGATGAAATCCAGCATATCTCTCATGGCTCCGGCAGGGACATAGGGCCCGAAATATAAAGAGCCGTCTCTTGTTATCCTGCGCACAACCTCCAGTCTTGGCCATTCTTCATTTATGGTTAATTTAAGATATGGATAGTGCTTGTCATCACGAAGGATGATGTTATAACGCGGCTTGAATTTCTTTATAAAATTCGCTTCCAGGACCAGGGCCTCGAGTTCATTTTTGGTGACTATATAATCATAATCAACAATTTCCTGTACCATCTTTGCCTTTCTGTCGTCCAGAGCAGCTGATTTCTGAAAGTAGGACCGCAACCTGTTTCTCAGGTTCTTGGCTTTACCAACATAGATGATCCGTTCCCTCTGCCCTTTCATAATGTATATACCCGGAGATAAAGGGACTTTGGAAAGTTTCTGTTTCAGGTCCATACAAAGATTATACCCCAGCATATTACTATGCTGTACAGAAAGAGAAAAGAAAATTGACGAATGACGAACTTTTTTTACTTCGTATATCGTCAATCGTTACTCATCAAATTCTTTTTGAATGGATTGAAAACAAGATAAGATTAATAAAAGGTAAAACGCGGGATGGATTGAGATAAAAAAAGACCTCTCT
>CAMYJP010000566.1 GCA_947258675.1 uncultured Desulfobulbaceae bacterium
GAAGAGCAGAATTTAACGCAGTATTCCGAATTACTTTCGACTGCTTTGCTCCAAGAACTTTCTTCAGGCGAGGTCGAGGTGGAGCAGAATAATCTTGCTGAAACTGATATAACCGAACCTACGGCTGGCTCACCCATCAATGAAAAATCAGACCAGGAATCATCGCCAGTTATTGCATCTGTCGAACAGCCTGCAGCATCTCAACAAGTTGTTCAAGAAATTTCCGCACCTGAACCTGATCAAGAAACAATTTCCGAACAAGAGATAAAACCTGAGATTTTTGAAACAACAGAAAATTTTTCAAAGGATAAACAGAATGTTCTTAATTTCTTAGAAGCTTGGCGACAGGCATGGGAATCAAAAGAAATTGACCAGTACATCGGGTCCTACAATAAATTCTTCAGACAGGGCAAGAAAGATCTCACGGCTTGGAGAGCCCATAAGGAAAGGTTGAACAAAATATATACAACCATAAATGTTGAGATTTCAGATATATCCATACGTTGGACAGATTCAGGAGCAACGGTTTTATTCCACCAGATTTATCAATCTGATAAATTTTTTGCCGAAGGTCAAAAAACTCTGGTGCTTACATACTCTGATAATAAATGGACCATTCAACAAGAACTCTGGTCTAAAGGTAGCAGTTAACAGCTCCATTTACAGCGGATAGACATAATGCTTCAATACAACAGCCACAATTCAATGCATTGTGATATAAATAATAATTGCATGCAAAAACTCATTATCATCGGGATCCTGTTTTCTTTATTATTTGCGGTACAAGCCAACCGTTGCCTTGCACAGATTAAACATGAGGTTTTTCTGGCCAATACGGACCATGAACTCCATGTATATCGCATTTTGGGCAAAGAGCCGGGTAAGACAATCATGCTTATTGGAGGAATTCAGGGAGATGAACCCGGCAGCTACATGACCGCGGACCTCTATGCAGATGTTCACCTTAAAAAAGGAAACCTGATTGTTGTTCCACGTGCAAATTTCTATTCAATACTGCTCAATCGCAGAGAAGGTGTTACCGGCGATATGAACCGAAAATTCGGGACCACTAAGAAAAAAAACAGCAAAAATCATCTTGAAGATGAGATTGTCGCCATTTTAAAACACCTTATCGCAGAAAGTGATTGTCTGCTCAATCTGCACGAAGGCTCAGGATATTACTCCCCCGATTGGATAAGTGATATTGAGAACCCGAAGCGTTATGGTCAGTCACTCATTTTCGACACGCCGGAATATTCCATACCAGGAACAAACAATACAGTTCATCTCGAATCTCTTGCCAAAAAAGTTATTGATGCTGTTAATCCCAAGATTACCAACAAAAGATATCACTTTAAACCCAACAACCACGACACATTTTCCGATGAAACCCTGCACTCTGAGCAACGAAAATCAGCAACGTATTATGCAGTAACCCGAGCAAACATTCCAGCCTTTGGCGTAGAAACATCAAAATCCATAAAATCACTCGAAGAAAAAATTAATCTTCAAAAACTGATCGTCAATTCGTTCATGGAACAATTAGATATAATTATTGATACGCCAGGGATAATGGTTGATCAGCCTAAACTCGCATATCTTTTACTCTCTATTAATGATAAACCTGCCTTTGCCATGCCGAACGGTTCAAAATTGAGCCTTAATCTTGGTGATGATGTTGTTGTCACTGACATCATTGCCAACTATGAACGTGGACTGGTTGCAGATATAGAGGGCGTTGGCAGTGCAAATGACACACACATCCCTTTCCGGATTTCGGGTCCTACCAGAATTGTCGTCCGTAAAGATGCTATTCAGGCTGGTTGGGTTGATCTTGAACCAGATATGACTACATTCGTCAATAAAAATCGGGCAGCCTTGTCTGATTCCGAGCTGCTCGCTAAAGAGATTGTTATCAATGTTGAAGGTAAGATGGAAACAATACAAAGAGGGCAATGCCTGCGCGTTAAAAAGGGTACAAGGCTCATAATGCAAGGTGTTAAAACAAACATCGCTCATCTTGACAGTAATGTTTTCTTGAATTTTAAAGGTTTTGCTCCGCCAAAATCAAAGAATGATGGAAATGATATCAACTACCCTATCTACACTGGTCAGGACCTCTGGAAGCGATACTCCGAAAAAAAACTCGGTAAACGATATCCCATTGAGGCAACCTACAAGGATAAACAAATCGGCAAATTCTGGGTAGAGCTTCTATAAC
>CAMYJP010000567.1 GCA_947258675.1 uncultured Desulfobulbaceae bacterium
AGATGTCAGGATGGGATCTGACAATTTCCGCAATTTTACGGACCACATCCTCCACAAACATGGGATTGTTATAAGCCTGTTCGGTGACATGTTTTTCATCAGGTCTCTTGAGCAGGGCAAAGACCTCACAGGATGCTCCGGATTCCACCAGAGTGATCAGTTCCTCAAGCCAGATAAAACCGGTAAATTTGACATTGAGATTGATCTCGGCCCGTTGGTTGTGGGCGCCGAGTTCGCTGATCTCTTTTGAACAGGGGCATAAAGTGGTAACAGGCACCCAGACTGAGAGGATAAAATCCTCGTCCCTGCCGATTCCACCGGTGAAGCGACAGGTGTATTCCATCAGGCTGGGTGTCATTGATACCGGTGCCTTTTTTTCAATAAAATAGGGGAAGGTCATCTCCACGCGAGCCGATTCCGCCTGCAAGCCTTCCTTGATTTCTGCAAGAAGAGCGGGCAGGATGTCGACATTCATGTCATCCTGGTATTTATTCAGCACGGCAATAAAGGTTGATACACAAGTTTCACGGTAACGGCGGGGCATTTTGGCAAAAAGATTGATACTGGCCACGGTCTCCTGCAGGCCGCCGCCCTTTTCCCGTACTTTTATCGGATATGTTATTTTTTTAATTCCTACGGTATTCAGTTCCATTGTTGTATCTTAAAAGTCTTTATTGAATGGTCGGTTTTGCTTGCAGATCAAAGGGATTTCTCCGCATGGGCTGAGAAAAAAGGTAGGGGTAGTGCACTTTCAGGTGCTGCATATAGTCCAACCATTGGAGAGCCAGCAGGCTGTAGACCCGGTTTGCGTCTCCCCTGAGGTGATTCTTGTCATTTTTCGGCAAATGAAGCAGATCATCTCTGACCGCCAGTTCCTCGGTGAGATGGAAAATGGGCAGCAGGACCATGGTGAATGTTTCGTGTTCCAGAAGAATAGGGTTCTCCAGCAGGCTTACCAGAAAGTTTCTTTTGTCAACCAGCAGTTTTTTGAGGGAACCTGTGTCCAGTTTTTCGTACTCTATCTGGTATTTGTACTTTTTGAGTTCATTACTGACGACTGAAAAGTCGTGGTTCGACCAGGTTGCATTAATTATAAGATCTTTGCGGATAGCATCCAGTTCAGGGTCTGAATCAGACAAGATCGTCAGCAGGGTCGTGCCGAGCTCACTGAAAAAAACCCCGACAATCATGTTGATTTTGTTGAAACGGACAACTTTTTCCCTCCTGTTTAACATCATTTCCGTGGCATTGGCTATAACTCCAAGAAAAGTTCCCACTCCGGTGAGGATCAGGAGAACGGCAAAAACTTTGCCGGTCTGCGTGGCAGGGTAAATATCCCCATACCCCACGGTTGCGAAGGTGACAATGTTGAAATAAAGGGCATCTGTCAGACTGAGGTCCTCAATGATCATGAAGCCAATGGTACCGGTGAGCATGATCAGGAGAAAATTATACAGAAAAAGCCGAAGTCGTAAGCTGGTTTGATTCATACCTGTGATTTCTGTTTCAGGGGTAGAGTTACAATGAACCTGGAACCTTGGCCGGGGGTGCTTTTCGCCGTAATGTTGCCGCTGTGACGTTCGGCGATTTTCTTACACACCGCCAAGCCGACGCCGGTTCCCTGATAATTAGATTGGGTGTGAAGTCGTTCAAAAATATTAAAAATTCTGTCAAGATATTTTGACTCAAACCCGATGCCGTTGTCCTGGACAATAATCTGACACATCTTTTTGTTCATTTCATTATTGTCCACTAAACGATTTTCGATATTTACAATCGGGGTTTTTCCTGGCAGATGATATTTCAGGCCGTTGGCGATAAGGTTTTGCAGGAGTTGACGAATCTGCAGAGGATCTGCTTCTATTTGTGTAAGTTCGCCGATCTCAACGCGGCCGTTTGTCTGTTCAATACGAATCTGGAGCTCAGCTACTACTTCCTGTGCAAGTATGGCCAGATCGACAGTCTTAAAGATCTGACTCCTGGTGGAGACTTGAGAATACCTGAGCAGGCCGTTGATGAGTTCCTGCATCTGGATAGCGGCATTTGTTGTCCGTTGTATATAGTCCACGCCCTGCTCTCCCAGCAAATGACCGTGTTTGGTTTGCAACCGTCTGGAAAATGCTTGAATAAGTGTGAGCGGTTCCTGCAGGTCATGGGAGATGATATGGACGAAATCCTGCAAATCCTTGTTTTTCTCTTTCAGACCGGAGGCAAAGGAAA
>CAMYJP010000568.1 GCA_947258675.1 uncultured Desulfobulbaceae bacterium
CAAGTTAAATGGTAATAGTAGTTGATGTACCATTTTATCTGGATAAAAAATCTGCGGCAAAACAAGGGAAAAATGAAAAATCGCATCATAATCGACGGCAGCCAGGGAGAAGGAGGCGGCCAGATACTACGAACATCTCTATCTCTCGCCTCCCTGCTTGGTATTGAAACCGAAATCCATAACATCCGCGCCAACCGTAAAAAACCGGGCCTCAGACCACAACATCTCACGGGGTTGAGAGCTCTTGCCGGAATTACCGACGCCGAAGTTTCCGGAGACAATATAAACTCGACATCACTGTATTTTTCGCCACAACAAATAACCGGAGGCAAATACAGTTTTGATATCGGCACGGCAGGTTCTACATCACTGCTTCTCGCTGCAATTCTGCCACCCCTTCTCTTTGCGCCAAACCCCTCGACAGTTGAAATCATGGGCGGCACCCATGTTCCGTTCAGCCCTGTCTTTCATTACACATATGAAATCCTTTTGCCCTTTCTGCAACGCATGGGTGCGGATGTCAACATTTCACTCATCAAATGGGGCTGGTACCCGAAAGGCGGCGGACTAATATCTGTTCGGGTGAAACCCTGTGAAAATTTACAGGCATTGCTATGTGATAAAAGGGGCAAACTTATTGATCTCGACCTGCTCGTGGGATTGGCCGGACTTCCCATGCACATTGCCGAACGGGAAGAGGAACGGGTGAGATACTACGCAAAAACGGACCCCCTAGAGTTTGGCCACACCTTGCAAGATCAAATCGGTCATGGGCGGTAAAGAGGCAGGCGTGAATGGCTCGAACTACAGAAACCCACATATTGACTGCCATAACGGGCAGAAGAATCTTTATGAGCCCATGGTGCTGTTCCGGTACACTGGAGATAGCTTTTGGAAAGACCCAGCCAAGTCCAACTCCGGCAAGGAGCATTAACATTCCAACTGCTGAGAAGAAGCCAAGGGCAGTCCTGATCGTTTCATCAACTTTCCGGTGATCACCCTTACCAATATAGAAAATTACGAAGCGCCCGGTGCTGGCTCGAACACCAAGATCAAGGACACCAAGGTAACCTGTTAATACAGTCACAAGACTCCAGATTCCATATTGAACCGGCCCCAATGTATTGACAACAAAAGGCGATATTAAAAACATAACCAGGATATTGGCAAAATGGCCAAACCAGTTAATTAATAGATTCTGAGCTATCCCGTGCTTCTTAAGCATAAAAAAAACAATCCTTTAGACTGTCATTTGTGTTTACCCATTAATCAAACTATGATCGAAAAAAAATAGAAATGGTTTTATCCTGCCGATTGCATAATAAAAAATATGTGATTACCACTAAAGCTCAGTTGATAGATTGAGAAGGAGGGGACTGATTTCGCTCAACGGTCAAGCCGTCCGGCTATTTTTCCATAATTCGGGAGACAGAATGATTTTCACTCATAAATTCGCGAAAAAAATTCAGTCCCCTGCCAGGGGTGGAAAAATTAAATCTGTCTCCCGGGTTTAACTATGCTTTAGTGGTAATCACATAAAATTATACTACTCCTGTTAGAAAATTGATTCAATGCTACATCATACCATAAAACAGACCAAATCATTCGATATGTATAATAGGTTAATGTTTGTTAAACACCCTGTTGTTCACCTCTTATAGATAACTATTACCTGGCGAACAAATGAAAGCTTTTCTTGGTTTTTGTATATACAGTTACTTGTTGATAATAATAGGTGTTTGGGGGTGTATCTGGATCTGGGGTGACCGTGTCTGGATTTTCACTATTTTGCTTTATGGACCCCGGTGGATATATTTATTCCCACTGGTTGTTCTCATTCCTGCTGCATTGTTTTTTCAATATCGATGGTTGTTGCCGTTGGGACTGGTTTTATTGATCATAGTCTGGCCGCTGATGGGCTTTAACATACCGAATACTAAAACCGACAAGCAAGAGGGTCCAAGACCCGCACAGCACTTTCGTGTTCTCACCTACAATATCCAGCGATGGTCTGTCAGCGGAGAATCGTTTTCCAAACTCCTTGATGAGATAAAACCGGATTTTGCCGCTGTACAGGAGTGTGCACCAGGCATCTGGGTTCTTCCTCCAAAATGGTATGTCAAGCGGGTTGGAACAACACTGGTTGTTTAAAAATACCCCTTTACCCATTGTGAATTCTCAAGACGGACTCCTGATATAAATGGACTCTATTGCACGATT
>CAMYJP010000569.1 GCA_947258675.1 uncultured Desulfobulbaceae bacterium
GCTGCCGCATGAACTCAATCCGCTCATCCTTATCAATATGAACGTGATGGTGACAATACTTTTTGCAGCAGTCAAAGAGACTCTGCAGGCTTTTGCCCACGATCCACAATGGCGGCTCGTTGGTCAGCTCGGCTTCATCTCCGTGCTGCACACATGGAATCAGAAGCTTATGGATCACTTTCACCTGCATTGTATTATCCCGGCAGGAGCGCTTTCATTTGACAAGAAAAAATGGATTGCTGCCAGGGAAAATTATCTTTTCAGAGTCGAGTCCCTGGCTAAGGAGTTTAAAAAGAGATACTTGCACAAACTTGAAAAGGCCTATGATCAAGAAAAATTATGTTTCACAGGAAATGCTAAGGTGTTTGCCGACCGTCAGAATTTCATGCGGATGCTCAAAACAGTAGGAAACAAGCAGTGGATCACATATTCCAAGGAACCCTTTGGCGGACCTGAGCAGGTACTTGAATATCTTGGCCGCTATACACACAGGGTAGGAATTACCAATAACCGAATAGTATCCATTGAGGATGGCAAGGTCACTTTCAGCTACAGGGATAGCGCTGACGACAATAAAGTAAAAGAGATGACGGTAAAAGCCGAAGAGTTCATCCGCCGTTTCCTTTTGCATATTCTGCCGAAAGGATTCATGAAGATCCGCTACTTCGGCTTCCTGGCCAGCACAAACAAGAAAACTAGTATCCCTTTGCTTCGGCAGTTTATCAATCCAGATGCGAAATTTGAAGGAAAGCTGACGGAGACGGTTCAGGAGATGATGATGCGGTTGACGGGTGTTGATATTTCTCTCTGTCCAAAATGCGATAAAGGGAAAATGGTCTACACTGAAGAATTGGCAAAACCAGCGTTGGATACATCCTGATAGTTGCCTGGCTGTATAACCTGAGGTTTAAAAGAAAATCGATAGTTGAATCGAACAGGAGAGGTGCGTCTTTTGCTGGCAAATAAGTTTGAAAAAGAGGCATCGATTACCATGAATCGACCCAAAATACCGAAAAATATCACATCAACTTTGTCAACCACCGGAAATATCCACTGCCTGATAAGATTGATGGCTAATAAAGAACTTCCGAGGCTCCATCCCAACTCTCTGCCATGTTATTAAATCCCCATAGAAGAAGACTGTGAATTCCGGGGCGCGCAGCACTTCAGTTCCTAATGTTTTATCAACAATTGCGAACAGTTAAATTA
Source organism: uncultured Desulfobulbaceae bacterium (assembly GCA_947258675.1). Next base: position 1,210 of record CAMYJP010000569.1, read on the forward strand.
GATTTTCGACGGCATCAAGTTCCAGCCTTAAATATCTATCGAGGGGTTTTCACTAGCGCAACAATTGATAAAACACTATTCTATTTATCTTAACTTTCACTAGAGCAAGATTAAGGGGAGATAAATAGCGATTTACTTGACGAAGTCAAAAAATCTTTGACCATCAACTATCTATGGTTTTTATGCAAAAAGAAGACGCAACTGATATTTCTTATATGGAGCCTGGTGATAAGAATACTGTCATGACATTGTAAAACAACAAGAGAAAGTAATGATTATTGCTATAATCCTGAAAAAACTTAGGTCTGCTTTCACTGATCTGCTTCCCATCATTCTGGTTATTGCTTTCTTTCAGATTGTTGTCCTCCAGCAGCCTTTGCCGCAAATGGGCGAAGTCCTTTTTGGCGCTCTTCTGGTGGTGGCCGGCCTCACTCTGTTTGTACAGGGGCTGGAAATGGGTCTGTTCCCCATCGGCGAGGCAATGGCTCATGCTCTGGCCCGGAAAGGTAGTCTCTTCTGGCTTCTCTGTTTTGCTTTTGCCCTGGGCTTCTCAACCACTGTGGCAGAGCCTGCCCTCATTGCCGTGGCCTGGGAAGCAGCAGAAATAGCCGGTCAGGGGGGCCTTATTGATTCAAGCCAGGAATCTCTTAATCAATATGCCTTTGGCCTGCGCATGTCTGTCGCTTTTTCCGTGGGACTCGCCATTCTCATAGGTGTAATGCGTATTCTCCGCGGTTGGCCTATTCATTATCTGATCATTGGCGGTTATGCTGTTGTCATGCTGATGACTGTCATTGCTCCGGAAGAGATCATTGGTATAGCCTATGATGCCGGCGGCGTCACTACATCCACCATCACCGTACCACTGGTGGCAGCATTGGGGGTGGGGTTGGCCTCAACCATCAAAGGACGCAGCCCTCTGACGGATGGCTTTGGTCTTATCGCATTTGCCTCTCTGCTCCCCATGATCTTTGTTATGGGTTACGGGCTTATACTATTCTGGTAAAA
>CAMYJP010000570.1 GCA_947258675.1 uncultured Desulfobulbaceae bacterium
CCTCTTGCCCATGACAGTATAATTCACACCTCAGGCGGAATTACCGGCGGGGGTATGGGTGATCTTGATGTTTCCGGAACTTTCAAAATGACTGTAAATCCAGGTACTGTCGTCTTTGAGAGTATTGACGTCAGCACAAATCCTGCTTCTGGCTTTGTTTTTCCAGATTATCCTGGCACCTTTGAAGGACTCAATTTTTCAGGTTCCCAGATCATTCCCCCCTATACCAGCAATCAATTTACCGGGACCTTTTCTAACGGCATATTAACCATATCCGGAGTAAATACTGAACCATATGCAGACGGATATATATATAATTACGACATAGTTGCCTACCAGATATTTGAGATATGTAACGATGGTATTGATAACGATGGTAATGGACTGATTGATAATGAAGATCCTCATTGTACTAATCCATGTACCGTAAATTCCGAATGCGGCTCTCCACTTTTTTACTGCAAAAAACCTGATGGGTTTTGCCTCGGCTTTGGAACGTGCGAACAGATTTATAGGTCTTATTGTCCCTTTGTCGTAGATCCGGTCTGCGGTTGTGACGGCATTACCTATAACAACAATTGTGAAATCGATTGGTTTGGGGTGAATATAGACTACAACGGTGTCTGTAATACTACAACATGTACTGACATCGATCAGGATGGATATGGCGACGGTACCAACGGAAATTCCGGATGCCCGGCCGGCACGGAAATTGACTGTAATGATACAAATCCAAACATTAATCCTGGAGCCCCAGATGACACAGTAGATGGTATAGATCAGAACTGTGACGGTATTGATGGTCCTACTTTTAAAGCCTACTTCCCGGCCATTAAGGACGGTCCACAGCCCGGCAGTGGAACCTGGATTATGGAATAACTTTCTGTCCATATGCCCAGTTGATCAATCCGTACCAGTAAACGTGTGCATAACAATGTACAACAGTGATGGCTCGGTTAATTATACCAACTGTTATGCAACTCCTGTAAATGGCTGCCTGGTTTCGACCCCGAACTGGTGGAAGCATGGTACCCTTGATACTGAAACCTTTAACGGCACCATCATTGCTACGGCCGATGCACCAATCATCGGAATGACGAACTCCATTACACCTGGTATTGAAGCGTTTAACATTTACGAATCAGCCGCTGCCAAAACCAGCCACTTCTTCCCAGCCGCTTTTGCCAACACCGCCTCCAGTTACCGGAATTTCCTCCATATCCAGAATACCACAGCAGTTCCAGTGGACATTACCATTGAGCTTATCGATGATATTTTGCCAACAGTATCGGTTACCTATCAAATTAATGGATATGGGGAATTTGATATGGCCATCCGGGATATATTCGGCGGTGACTTCAACGGCTCAATTCGCGTCACTGCTACCGGAAATGTTGCCGGTATGCTCCGCTACGAGAAGATGATCGGCAGCCTGGTTGAAGCTATGAGCATCTATGAGTCGACCACTGAAAGAGTAGCTGTTAACTTTCCATATCTCTATGACGGTCTTAATGGATATAACAATTATATTTCAATCTTCAATCCAGACCCTGTATCAAGTGTAGACTGCTCCTTATGTTATTATAAGAATAATGGCACACTCTATTACTGTGAGAACAAGACCCTACCGCCAAGTGGTAGAGATACCATAACCCCATGCTGGGTGATGGATGGCAGTTTAGTCTGTGACGGTACCGATCAACTAACAGGCTTGCCATGGCCTGACGAATTTGAAGGGAGTATGTCAGGCTCCTGTACCGGAAATGTTGTTGCTACGACCAATGTGATCAAATTTGCCAATGTAGAGGGACTGAACTTCCATGAGTCGACCAGACCAATGCAGAAGATGCTTTTCCCACAGATATATGAAGAAGCAGGATATTCAAATACACTCCATCTCCTGAATCAAAACAGTACACCCGTTACCGTAACTCTTACGCTGAAATACACCGACGGCACCGTGCAGGGCACTAATACCGTAGTCATACAGCCGCATGCCAAGCACATCATGAGACCAAACACCATAAACGACACCGTATTGCCAACCAACGGGTCTCTTGCTGTAGATGCAACACCGAACACAGTTACCGGTGTCATGGTCTACGAGCTGCCAACCATGATCACAGTGTATGAAGGAGTTGAGCAGCAGTGAAATTAATTAGGCGAAGAATAAAGCATTCCATTCATTATTTTTTTTAAAAACTACCCGGTATAATACCAGGTTAATATAGATTCTATCAGCTTGTGACTATCTGTTTTTTGTAGTATAATTAATTTCTTAATTCCACAGAAAAAATAGCAACAAAACTCTGGAGGCATATTTAGAATACTTTATAAAATTAATGGCTCATCGAGCCGAATATAATTTTTATATTACCTGCAAATGGTTTTCTCAGATAAAATTGAGGGGGGGATGGTATGAGAAATATTGGGGGGTACTTATCACTATTTATCTTTTTTACCTTTGTAACAACTACCACAACTACACACGCCTATTTTTATGAAGACCCGATCCATGTGATCAACATCGGCACTGATACCGATTGCCTCAACTGCCATGGTGAACCTGACTGGATGTCTCCATCTACGGCCCTGCCACACTTGCTGCGCAACGACAGTATTGCGCCGCAGGATATACCTGGGGAGGACCCAGGCACTCCAGAGCCCTGCTCAGACTGCCATAACCAGAATGGCGCCACTCCCATCGATTTTGCTGGCCTTGCTCGCCCTGAACTGGAAGTCATGGCACATGCCAATATAAACCAAATCCTCATTATAAAAGAATGCTGGAAATGTCACGAGAATCATGACGCAGCATCCTTCAATCTCAGCAAGGTCCAGGACATCCTGGCTATCTGCTCTGATACCAGAGGTATTGAATGTTCCACAGATGCGGACTGCCCTGGCATTGAGACCTGCGGGGTTCCGTTAAATTATACCAATCCGGCCACAGATCAGGCCAATAATGACGGCCTTGGACCTCCTGACCCACTTAGCAATCCTCCCAACTCGGGGGATATGGACTCAACGCCGAATGGTGTATGCCAGGTATGTCATACATTAACCGGTCATTGGCAAGCTGACGGT
>CAMYJP010000571.1 GCA_947258675.1 uncultured Desulfobulbaceae bacterium
GAAGCTGAAAAGTATGCAACAAAGAAATGGAATTTCAAAAGATAAAGTAGAGAGGCGTTTTAAGTTTTGAGTTCTTGGTTTTAAATCTTACTTCTTAGTTCTTAGCTCTTACTTCCAACTTCTAACTTCTCACTTTTTACTTCTTACTTCTAATTTAAATCTCATACCCCGCAGCATAGACAGGATAATTCACAGTTTTAATGTAGTACATTAACAAAGAACTCCACATAACTATTATCAGGTAACTCTGACCAAGGGCATTCAACAAATATACAAGGGGCATAATAAATGGCATGAACTGTATCGGAATCTGAAGGCTGAAAAACAACGCATTCGCAGTTATGATTCCCAAAAACAGGATTGTGCAAAACAAAAGAGACTGTGGTTTATCCTTAATAAAACTGTATGCCTTTGACATGGATGCTCTCGCTCCTTCCATGGTTACCACTGAAATTACCATGGAAAATACTGCAAATATAATGCTGACGAGAATGACTGCTATAGAAATAATCGTTATAAAAATAGTCATAAAGGAACTGAAAAATACTTCAATATTAGTTTCTGTTCCTGAAACAGATTTCATAACAGCAACAAATACGCCTCCAGCAATAAGGGTAAACGTAATAAATGCCAATATAATCAACAGAACAAGTGACAGTAACCGGAACAGACGGAAAAAGTTTCTTCCCGCTTCCTGAAAGAATGAGGAGACACTGAATGTAAACTGTGTATTAACTGCTGAACTGCGTAACACCCCTATTACTCCGCTGAAGGAGTATAAAAGAAGCATTGAAGAGAATATCAGATATGATATAAGAGCAGCCACCAGAAGAAAGACAAGTCCGAGATATCGTGATACAATTTCAAAGGGATTGTCTATTATTGAGGGGAGCAGGTCTTTTGCCTGAGCCAGGTCAAAACCCAAAAATGCAATAGCAACCAGTACTGGTAACCCAAGAAACACAGCCAGACTGGCCAGATTAATCAACGTAACAATAATCCTGACAACAATAAGCTGAAGATTCCTGTTAGCCAGCCTGAATCCGTCTTTAATGGTTTCAATTATCATATTATCTTTTACCCCATAACTGGATTAACCCAAGCTATATTATCTCTAAGTCCGCCCTTTTAATCCACCCGATCTTGCCGTCCTGTCTCCGGACCTTTATCCAGTCTTTTTTCTCCTGGACTATATGAATTGTTGCTCCCTCATAAATAGTGAAGTGAACGGTAGCGTTTTCAATGGGTTCAAATGTTGCATCGGAGCTTTCAGAAATCAGAACTGCTACTCTGTTATCAGCGTTTATCCTCTCAATCAGGGTATTCAACGTTATCAAAAAGAATACTATCAAAATGACGAACGCTGCCGTTTTGTACCTCACATCAGGTTTAACAATAAAGAAGATGAACACAAACAAAAGCATTGTGATAAATATTACTGATAATAATACGGTAAGGCCGTCAATGGATAATCCATTATAAAGGGCTGTCATTTTCTTATAAAATGGTACTGCCTTTGCAGATACCGGGTTAAGAACCCTGGAAATGGCAAAGTTATAATTTGATTTCAGATCACTGTCACCGGGTATAATTTTATTTGCCCTTTCATAATTCAGTATGGCCTTTCCCAGATTGCCCAGTTTAAAATAGCTGTTCCCTATATTGTAATAGAGGTTGCCGCTTTCAAACCCCTGCTCAATCAGGCCTGAGTAAACTTTAATGGCCTCATCATATCTGCCTTCTTCATAAAGTGAATTCGCCTTATAGAAAACATACCCCGGATCACGTTCCTGTTCATTTTGTGAATGACCTTGTGAACCCGTTATTAAAATCAGGGCCAAACATAATACAACATATTTAGTAAAACCAGTACACATTGCAACCTCTCTAATCTATACTTTTCACTTTTCACTTTTCACTTCTTACTTCTTTGTTCATACTTCTCACTTTTTATGCCTTTCAAGGTAATCAATTATCTCTTTCATCTCTGTCAGCGTATTAGTCATTTTTGTTTCATCAATGCCTGAAGGCGCATATCTTACCATGTCACAAACATTGAAGATGTTTTTCAGCCTATCCAGAAAGTCCTTTTCAATGTCCTTTCCGGCCAGAACAGAGTCTAGAGCCTCAGCAGTAATACCTCCTGACGGTATATGAAAACGGTTGCCGACATAGTCTCTCAATGTCCTGAAGACCGCATCATGAAAATCAGG
>CAMYJP010000572.1 GCA_947258675.1 uncultured Desulfobulbaceae bacterium
CTATTATAATTCCAGTTTATTACAATCAAGGAAGTTTGCTCCCTACTTTTGAGAAAGTAAATGAGCAGGTTATTGATAAATGTAAGGATAAATCAGTTGAAATTATATTTATTGATGATGGCTCGGGCGATAATTCGTTATCAGAGTTACTTGAGATCAAAAAAAAACAACCCTGATTTGGTCAAAATAATCAAATTATCTCGAAATTTTGGGCAAGTTCAAACAATGATGGCAGGTTATGAACATGCAAGGGGAAAGTGTATTGTTAACTCCGGTCTAAGCCACTGACATTGTCAGAAGTCGTTGTCAAACAAAAAAAATCAATCAAAGCTATAGCGAACTATATCAAATCACGCGGTATATGAAAGTCATTTACACCTTAAGCTGATGCAAAAAATAATTTTTTAACTTATGTCAATTACTAGCATTATAATTGTGAATTATAACGGCAAGGAGTACTTGCTAGATTGTCTTTATTCTCTTGAACAACAAACAATCAATGATTTTACAGTAATACTTATCGATAATAATTCAAATGATGAATCATATGAGTTAATAGAGAAGCAACAAAATTCTTTTAAATTCAAATTAATTCTTAAAAAATTAAAAGAAAATATTGGATTTGCTGGTGGCAACATTGAAGGATTAAAATATGCTAATGGTAAATATGTTATTCTTTTAAATCCTGATACAAAAGCGCATCCTGACTTCTTAAAGGAGCTTATTGGTGCTGCAGATGCTAATAACAGCGCCGGTATTTTTGCTGCAAAACTTATTGTTCATTCCAAAGAAATAATTGACAGTGCAGGGGATGGTTTTACCACATCATTGTCTGGTTTTAAACGAGGGGAGGGGGAAGATTCAAAATTGTATAATGAACCAACCTATGTTTTTGGAGCCTGTGGCGGGGCTTGCTTGTATAAATCGGAAATGATAAAAGAAATTGGTTTTCTTGATGAAGATTTTTTTTTAATTCACGAAGATACCGATTTTAATTTTCGGGCTCAGCTAGCAGGCTGGAAGTGCATGTATGTCCCCACAGCAATTGTGCACCATAAGGTCAGTGCAGCAATCGGTCAAAACTCTGATTTGGTAATTTATTATAATTTAAGGAACTGTGATTTTGTCAGAATAAAGAATATTCCATTTTTACTTTTTATCAGGAATTTTTATCATTTTTTTATTACTTATATATACGAATTCTATTTTTACATAATTAAAAGCAATAATTTATCTTTATATTTAAAAGCAAAAATAGATGTAATTATATTTTTACCTAATTTATTAAGAAAGAGAAGAAAAATTCTTAAAAATAGAAAAGTATCAATTTCAGATTTACAAATGAAATTTACTTTGATCCCTATAAAAGGTCCTCTGAAGATATTGTTAAATAAAATTAATAAATTATTTTCTTAAGCACAATTAATAAATTAAACTATTATATAATTATTGTAGAAATGACGATAAAAAAAATAGGTATCTGTGCTATTGTAGTCACCTACAAACCTGATTTTCTAGTGTTGCAAAAGACAATAAAATCTATTGTTGATGAAGTTGATTTCATCGTTATTGTTGATAATACTCCTGGAAAATGTCGAGATATTGAAAAAGGCTTTAATAAATTTCAATTGCATAAGATTTTTCTTAATGAAAACAAAGGAATTGCCACAGGGCATAATGTAGGTATTAATTGGGCAAGAGAAAATGGTTATACTCACGTTCTTTTAATGGACCAGGACAGTTTTCCTGCAATGGATATGGTCCAACATCTTATTGAGGCTGAAAAAAAATTGGAGGCATTAGGTCAGAAAGTGGCTGCGGTGGGACCACAAATATTTGATCCACGATATAAGTTGCCTGTAGCCTTTATTCAGAAAAAAAAATGGAAAGTGGGAAAGGTTTTTTGTGAGGAGAGTAATTCTAATCAAGAAATTCAAGTTGAACATCTTATTTCCTCAGGAAGTCTAATCTCTCTATCAGCAATAGATATAGTTGGCGATATGGATGAGGGTTTATTTATTGATTATGTGGACATTGAGTGGGGGTTGAGAGCTAAGGCAAAAGGATTTTTTTCATATGCTGTGTGTTCTGCAAAAATGGAACATTGCCTTGGTGATAATATTTTTACATTAATGCCATTCAGCCGTCGAAGAATACAAATTTATGGTTCTATCCGTTATTATTATCAGTTCCGTAATGCAGTATTATTGTA
>CAMYJP010000573.1 GCA_947258675.1 uncultured Desulfobulbaceae bacterium
TCATGCCCTTTCTCTTAAAACTAAGTCAGGTATCATACGATACTTTAAAATCCGATACAGACTCAAATTATTCTAAAAAAAAATATTACGAAAAATTGTATCATGTCTGTCTGAAAAGTGGTTATGATGTCCAAACTTTTATGACCCTCTTTCATGTGTCGAAGTGTTTTAACATCCATAATTATTCTCTCTTCATCAATAATGCCTGTGCCTCGGGGCTCTATGCTTTAGAAAATGCGGCACAGATAATTAAATGCAATCAGAGTTCCGCTGTTGTTGTAGCAGCCTCAGAATACACAGATATATATAAATATCTCTGGTTCAGAGACATAGGTCTTTATTCTGAAGACGGGAAAATCAGGCCCTTTTGTAAAGACAGCAATGGTCTTGTCTTTGGAGATGGAGGGGTGGGAATTGTTTTAGAAGATCTGGAACATGCTGAAAAGAGGAATGCACATATTTATGCCGAATACTTAGGCGGAGGGTTCCACCTGGAAGGATGGAAAGTAACGACTCCGCAAATTGGGAGCGATTCTTATCAGAAGGCTATTTTAAAGGCTCTGAAACAAAGCAATATCAATAAAGATGAGGTTGAACTTCTTTGCCCTCACGGTGTTGGATCCCAGTCGATAGACTACTATGAATCAAAGGCGATTACTGAAGTTTTTGGCTTAAATCCTGAAAAACCCCTCATTACTACTTTTAAGCCCTACATAGGACATAATTTGGGGGGCAGTGCGCTTTTAGAGGCCGCAATTCTGCTGCTATCTCTCGAGAATGAAACAGTTTTACCCACCTTAAATGCCGATAATGTCAATCCTGCTTTTAACATTTCACTGGTGAAAGATAAATTGAAAACCAAGGTGAATACGGCGATGAAAATCTGCTGTGCCTTTGCCGGGTATAATTCAGCTGTGGTATTCAAGAGGTTCAATTAATATGTCAAAAAAGTTTGATTATGATGCGATAATAATCGGTGCGGGCATCAGCGGCCTTGTTTGCGGCTGCTATCTGGCAAAGGCAGGGATGAAGACCTTAATTGTTGAAAAAAACGCCAAACCCGGTGGGTATTGTACATCCTTTACAAGGAAAGGATTTACTTTTGATGCCTGTGTACAATCATTAAGCAGTCTAAGGGAAGGGGGCAATATCAGGACAGCCCTAAAAGATTTGGATATCGAGGATAGAATATATTTTAACAGATATAATCCATCAGATATCATTATTGCTCCTGACTTAAAGCTTCATTTATGGAACGACCTGAAAGAAACGATTAGGGAATTCCAGACACACTTTCCTAAAGAGGCAAATAAAATAAGCGAATTCTTCAACTATATACATAAGCTGGAAGGCATTTCTTTCAGCCCCTTAAGGTCTATTACATTTCAGACATTGCTTGATAAATATTTTACGGACGATAAGTTGAAGTCGATTCTATCATTCCTTCTATTAGGTAATTCAGGTTTGCCTGCAAAAGAAATATCTGCTTTTGCAGGCGCTGTAGTCTATAAAGAATTTATTCTGGATGGAGGATATTACCCGGGTGATTCTATTCAGTCTTTGCCTGACCTTCTTAAAGATCGTTTTGTAGAATATGGAGGAGACATATTTTTTTCCTGCCTTGCAAAGCAGATAAAAGTAAAAAAAAATAGAGTTGAAGGTGTAAAATTAAACAGGAAAGCCGATGTTTCAGCCAACTATGTAATTTCCGGAATTGATGCTACTCAAGCATATCTTTCTCTTATCGGACCTGAATTAATCGGAGAGGATACTGTAAATTTGCTAACAAATACATCACCCTCCTTATCTTCATTCATTTTATATTTAGGTACTGATGGGAATATTACAAACATACCTTCAGACTCACTTGTATCAGTAATGACTGATTATGATATTGATATGATTTATGACTCAACCATCAATGGAGATGTAGATCGTGTAGGCTGGTTCACGGCTCGTCTTTCAACGACCCATAAAAGAGTTCTTATGCATGTCAACGTGCCATTTCATAATGAAACATACTGGCATGAAAACAAGAAACGCTTGATGGATGTATTCATTAGTAAAATGGAGTGTGTTATGCCAGGGCTATCGTCACATATAGTATACAAAGAAGCTGCAACTCCTGTGACTTTACATAAATGGACTTTGAACCACAAGGGGGCAGCTTTTGGATGGGCCTGTACGCCGGAACAATTTGCTTTAAAAG
>CAMYJP010000574.1 GCA_947258675.1 uncultured Desulfobulbaceae bacterium
CCGTGCAGGTCGAGGTAGATGCCGTCGTGTTTTATGGTCTGCTGATACAACCAGATGGTTTTGGCTATCCGGCGCGGAGGAGAGTCGAGCAGATATTTTTCATTGTTCAGCCAGAGGATGCGCAGTACCTTGTCGAACTCCGCAAAGTCAAACCCTGCGTACAGGCTCTTCATCGCGGCGGAAACCGCATCCTTGGTCTCTGCAGTGATTTTCACCTCACCTGCCTGGACATTCTGGCCGCCCATAACGCCCCCGAATGGCACGAAATACTCAATCAGAAGATCCTGCCCAAGTGGGAGAAAATCGACCATAATATCGAAGTTTTCCTGGCTTTTGAGGATGTCGACCTTCGTAACGTTGAAGCCATGATTCAACTCGGCAAGGTCCTTGCCAATCGTCTTTTAGATCATTTTATTAGATTGAGGGAAGTAAAAGGCCCAGATATCGCTGATGACCCAACAGGATGGGCATTGCTGAAGACGGCCGGGCTTATTGAGAGATAGGCTGGGGTTTTTTAATAATAGTCCTTTTATTAACTGTTCGGCCAAGATGGTTGCTTGTCATTCTTCCGGCTCTTTTAACTTTTTTTCCAAATCAGCAAAGAGATTCTGTTTTTTCTGGTTAAGGTCAGCTTGTATTTTCTCTACCTTACTGGCTAGCGCTTTTTTGCTCTCATGAAACTTCTCAAGGTCTTTTGCAAAACCAACATCTTCCTCATTTTCCTCGCGGGATATTTCCTCCAGCTTATGATGGTTGCCGACGAATACTCTTGTATGAAAGGAGTCTTCTAATGTTTCTACTGCTCCCAGCTGTTTTAGTCTTCGGCACATCATATTCCCCCACTCGCCGGAGACGGAAAGCAAACCGCAGATATCCTCTACCGAAGGTGGAGTATTATTTTTCTGGTAGGAGAGTATCCTGACAGCAGCAACAAAAATATGCGCATCTGAATAAAAATCATTTTGTCTGGGCATGGTGGGTTTCCTTTCTCTGTAGCTGATCAGCAGCACGCCATCTACTTTGTCATCGGCCTACTCACTTAGCATTAGTACAGTTCGTAGGCCTCTTTCGCGTATCTGGGGCACTGCTGAACAGTTACAGTGTGGTAATTTTAGCATTATTAAGGTGATTTTTTCCTACTTTCATATTCCATTGTATCAATTACAATTGCAAAAAGTGAAACTGGTGGATCAGTGTACCTTATTATGATGTTTTCAATCAACAAGGGTGCTTGACAGTTTTTGTAAAAATATATTTTTTGTCAACAATATTTGTCCTGGTAATTTCATGTTCGAACTTTGGAGCGTATTATGGATTATTTGAAGGCCATTGGACATTCTTCAAAGCAGAAAGAAAAAGTGCTCAATGTCAATGAGATAATTGACAGGTTGTGGTGTGATAAAAAAGCAAAATTCTCTACCGGATATGGTGAAAAATTTGAAGCTGTTTTTACACAAAAGGATGGTTTTTTTTATGTGGTCCTCTCAAATGATGAAGAGGCGATTGGCTTTGCTGCTATGAAAGACGAAGGAGAAGGCAGATACTCAATTGTCAATGATTCTTCAGTCCACCCTCACCCAGGCTTTGCGGGCATTCCAGGGTATGGTTTAGTAGTAAAAGAAAAATATAGAAAAAGAGGGTTTGGGGCTGCTTTGTTGAGTCTCTGCATAGGAGTTGTGCAGCAGGATTTCAAAGAAAAGAAGGAAAACAAGCAGTTTGAAGTGTTGGCGACTGATATAACCCGTCTTGGCCTCGGTTCTTATAAGAACTTTGGCTTTCAGATAAAGGACGGTTTGCAGGTGACTGTGGGTCATTATTTGCAGGATGATAAAATTCCGGAAATTGTAATTCTTCAAAAAAAAGTGCCGAAGCTTAAACGGTTTATAAAGAGGTTGGGGTTGGGGAAAAAACCATCAGCGGAAAGCGAGTGATTCTAACAGATTAAGCAGTTAGGGCTTTCTCCAAATAGGCGTGAAGACATAAACCATAATTGGTCCGGCGGTAAAACCACCAGGTGATGCTAAAATACTTACCGTCAAACCGATGCCAACTGCAGAAAGAATTTCCAAGAATTTCATGTTTGGCAGAGCTCGATTAAAATGAATCCAATTAATCTTAAAGAGACACATAAGGATTGCAGCAATAACCAGGATCATTAGGCAAAGTCGTGGCTGACCAACCAATACGGAAGAAACAACCAGCCAGGC
>CAMYJP010000575.1 GCA_947258675.1 uncultured Desulfobulbaceae bacterium
CACCATCACCTTTGCCCTGCGATAACTTGTTGAAAGTCTCCCTGCTTCAGGGCTTGTATAAAGTCAGCCCGATGCTTGATTGGGGTCGTAAAATGCGTTGAAACAGCTCCAACCTCCTCAATAGTGTGAGCATCACTTCCACCTACCGGTTTCAAGTCGTAATCTTTCTGCCATGAGGCTACAGCTTCGTTTTCCTGCTGGCTGTTTCTCCCGTTTACTCCTTCGACGAATTTACACATTTGATTTTCAATGAGATATTCAGAAACGCTTCTGCCTTTGCGAAAAGGGTGAGCGGCAATGGCGATACCACCGGAATTTGTTACATGGTGGAGTAATAGTTTAGCCGGTAGACCAGGCTTAAGCTGTTCAAAGGGGCCGAAAAGGAGGAAATCACCCTCTTGGGTTGTGTATTCCTGGCCAAAGATAACACAAAGACCGTTGGACTGGATCCCTTCCTTCATGTTTTTGGATACATCCATTGTATCGTGATCGGTGATACAAATTCCGTGAATTCCTTTGGAAGGGGCTTTAGCCAAAAGGTCTTCGAGAGATAATTGACTGCACGGTGACAAATTGGTATGAACATGGAGATCAAATTTCATGGGAGTATCATCATGAATTTATATGAAAATGTCAAATCGATTGTTGGGATATTTTTACGTGAGAACATAGAAAATTCCGATAACTGAGGGAGCATGCAAAATATAAAAAAACAGAAAGCCTTCAGGGAAAGTATCAGGCCCAGCCAGTGTGTCCTTATCTTGATGGATGGATTAGGTGACAGATCATATTTGGAGCTTGATCACAAAACGCCCTTGCAGGCTGCTCGAACTCCTAACATGGATAGTCTGGCAGTCCGGGGATCAAATGGCCTGTTTCACGCATTGCGACCTGGTAGGGTATTACCAAGTGAATATGCTCATTTTACCATGTTTGGCTATCCTCTCGAAGAGTTTCCCGGCCGGGGACTGCTTGAGGCGTTGGGCGCGGGAATAGAAATCGGCACAAGCGATGTCGCTGTCCTGGCTCATTTTGTTTCTCTTGTTCAAAAAGATAATACCCTCATTCTTGCAGAAGACCGTCCTCCAGTGGAGAAAGGTGAAGCTGAACAACTTGCTGCTGCAGTTGGAAAATACACACATGACACTATTACGAGTCGCTTCAACCAGACCCATAACCTTGATGGCATTATCTCCCTTTCAGGAGATGTGACACCTCATTTTACTGATACACATCCACTCTTTGAAGAGCAGGTTCTTATTGAACCGCAACCCTTACTCCATGCAGCGAATGACCCCCAGAGTAAAAAGAGTGCTGAATCACTCAAGTCATATCTTCTATGGTGCAAGAGTGTACTGGAAAAGCATCCTGTTAACCTGGCGAGGGTAAAAAAAGGCAAGTTGCCCGTAAATGGTCTTGTTACTCAGCGTCCTGGTCAATGGCGTGATGTTGAACCTTTTACAAAGCGTTGGGGGCTGAATGGCGTATCGATTGCCTCTGGCCTTGTTTATTGGGGGCTAAGCCATTATCTGGGGTTGAATGTTCACAAAGTACAAGACAGTGCTGATCCAGGCGAGGACCTTTATGAGCGGCTTTGCTGGGTAGATGAAAATAAAAAAGATTTTGATTTCTTTCATGTCCATACAAAAGCTCCAGACGCTGCCGCCCATACCAAAGACCCCTTGAACAAGGTGGCGGCAATTGAATCTCTGGACAAAGGGTTGGGAAAAATTATAGAAAAATTTCTTAATGAGGATACCATTCTCGTTATCACGGCAGATCATTCCACCCCCAGTGTGGGTCCTCACGTGCATTCAGGTGAACTCGTGCCAATAATGATAAACGGTCCAGGGATGCGAAGAGATGATGTCAGCACCTTTGATGAAGTGAGTTGCGCCCAAGGTTGTCTGGGGCAGTTGCAAGGTCAGGATTTTATGTATTGTGTTTTAAACTGGCTTGATATGGCTAAATTGCAGGGTTTGAAGGATACTCCAAGTTATCAGCCATATTGGCCCGGCAACCGTGTTCCATTTAGAACTAAGTAGAGTGGGTGCATAATATGAAAATAGGATTCATACATGGTCGTTTTCAGGTACTGCATAATGAACACATGAAATACCTTCTTGCTGGAAAAAAGAAATGTGACCACCTGGTTGTCGGAATTACCAACCCCGATCCCACCTTGACAAAAGATGACGCT
>CAMYJP010000576.1 GCA_947258675.1 uncultured Desulfobulbaceae bacterium
CTGCCTTTAGTTTGTCAGCCAATTCCCTGCCGTTCATACCTGGCATAATGACATCGGTCAGCAATAAATCAATAGGCTCTCGATAAGAAAAACTGACCTTAAGTGCTTCGTTTCCATTGGAGGCCTCCAAAATGGTATACCCCAACGGGGTGAAAACCTTGCTGATCATTTTTCGTATAGTTTCATCAACTTCTACTACGAGAATGGTTTCATTCCCTTTCGGTT
Organism: uncultured Desulfobulbaceae bacterium; assembly: GCA_947258675.1. The sequence continues at coordinate 226 of CAMYJP010000576.1, forward strand.
TTGTAAGGGTGATCTTTGGCCATGTCTGCTCCTGTTCTTCTTTGACGGTTGGTAGATATATTTTAAATGTCGTACCCTTGCCCGGTTCGCTATAAATATATACATATCCATTATGCTGTTTTACAATTCCATAAACAGTTGCCAGTCCCAAACCGGTTCCTTTGCCCTTTTTTTTAGTGGTAAAAAACGGTTCGAATATTCTCTTTTGTGTTTCACGACTCATACCGACACCTGTGTCTGAAATGGCTACCATGGTATATTGACCAGGCTTAAGCTCTTCATGGTAGCCAACAATTTCGGCTCCAAATTCGATATCAGCCGTCTCAATCAGAAGGCGGCCGCCTTTGGGCATGGCATCACGAGCATTGACTACCAGATTCATCAATACGTTTTCTATTTGCGCAATATCAGCAAAAACGCTCATTGTCGAACCACTGATATTAAGCTCAAGCTCAATGTCTTCCCCAATTATTCTACGCCACATTTTTGTCATGTTTTCGATCAGAGAGCTCATGTCCACTTCCTGCATCGCCAAAACCTGTTTACGACTAAATGCCAGAAGTTGCTTTGTTAATGCGGCAGCCCTTTCACCAGCATCCACAATGAGACGGACATCTTCTGCTATGGGGCTGTCTTCTGGAAGCATTTCAAGAATAATATCGCTGTATCCTAATATTACGGAAAGGATATTGTTAAAATCATGGGCAACACCGCCTGCCAATGTCCCGATCGCTTCCATTTTCTGTGCCTGCTGAAGCTGGGCTTGAAGAACCATATGTTCGGTATTATCGTGCATAAAAACAACAAAATAGCCTCCATCTGCACTGGTAAACTGGATACTGAGCTCTGCACTGAAAGAGCTTTGATCTTTGCGTCGCACTAAAGTCTCAAAATGGGCGCCTCCTTGTTTTTTTATCATTGCCATTGTTTCTTTAATTTCCTCGTTCGACATTTTTGCTTCAATATCAGAGACATTACGTTGCAAAAGCTCAGGTAAACTGTAACCGGTCATCCTGCAGGCGGCCGCATTTGCATCACAAAACCGACCTTGTGTATCAATCAGAAAAAAGCCGTCACGGGCAGCGTGTAGAATTCTCCGGTTAATCTCTTCGGTTGACTTTTTTTCTGTAATGTCCTTGGCAATATGGACAATTCTGGTCATTTTGCCATTTTCAAGAATAGGTGACACTGTAACCAGATAGGTTCGCCCAAGAGCTTCCATTTCCATCATGAACGATTCTTCCTGTGAATGGGATTTCTTTAACTTTTCATATGGGCAATTTTCGGGAGGTTCAGGTGACAAGTGAAAAATTTCGCAACATCTACGGCCTATGATTTCTTTAATTTCAACTCCTAAGGTTTTACCTACGGCAGGATTAGCGGCAAGTATCCTGTTGTCTAAGTCTAAAATCATTACAAGATCAGGGATCGAATTGAAAACAATTTCCCAATCTTCACTAGAAAGGTTTTTTCCTTGAGTCATGACATAACCTCATTGACAACTTCTTTAGCTCCGAAGCTAAATTGAATTATCCAAGCTTATTATGTTTTCTGGCCGATTCTTAATGTTGTTAGGCTCAAAGAAATCAAAGTGAATTTATGCCAATTATTCAGCCAGCTTTATATAGTAATTAAGGCGAGGCCCTGTCTCATTAATAAAAGGTTATGTCAATTATCAAGCGTATATGTTTCGGCCTCCTCTTTTATAAAGTTCCAATCCGATAATTATTTTTACATCGGATACGGTAACGAGCCATTTTTTGATGGAAACAACTACATGTACCCAGCGGGAAAAAAAATGACTTTCCGGGTGGACACTCGTTAGTTCTTTTCAGCAAAAATCATTCCACCTAAAACTTTGTACTGTTTTGTGTTTAATTTTCAGATAGTTGTGTGTGGTTGAATGCTTAAAGAGAAGCAGCGCCAGGAAGAAATGTAGAAAAATCTCAAATGTGTTTTCGAATAATTCACAT
>CAMYJP010000577.1 GCA_947258675.1 uncultured Desulfobulbaceae bacterium
TTGATGGATGTCATAATATCTGACCTTTTAATCCCGAGGTATCCCTGAACTTTATACATATAGAGATGCGTAATGAATTTTATTTTTTTCAGCATTAATTGATAACCCTTATTTACTCTTACAGATTCAGGGGCATAGCAATCTGATTCCTTATAATTCTAATCATATAGCTGTTGATTATCAACTATGAGTACACATATATTGATAAAAAAAGACATCATGTATGAACAAGGTCTATAATAACAGCTATTGATTATGAATACATATGATCAGGTTATTGAAAAGCGTTTGTCTCTGTCATTCCCGCAATCCCTGCATAAACAGGGACAAGCCTGCCTGCAGGCAGTCCAGAATGACACAATGCTGAATTTTCCAACCCGTCAGAACATGATAGCATAGGGTAACCATGCAGATTGATAATAAAAAAACTGTTTTTGGCTGGGCATGTTATGACTGGGCAAATTCAGCCTTTGCCACAACAGTTATCGCCGGTTTTTTCCCTGTGTTTTTCAAGCAGTACTGGAGCGCCGGGGCTGATCCTTCCATAAGCACGGCACGCCTTGGTCTGGCCAACTCCATTGCAGGTGTAATTGTTGCTGTCCTGGCGCCAGTGCTTGGTGCAATAGCTGACAGGGGATCAGCGAAAAAAAAATTTCTCATGTTCTTTGCCTATATGGGAGTGGTGATGACATCATCACTATATATGGTCTCAAAGGGTGACTGGCCCCTTGCTATCATGCTTTTTGTTATGGCTTCTGTGGGATTTTCAGGGGCTAATATTTTTTATGATTCATTAATCACAGGAGTGGCTTCAAAGAAAAAACTTGACCAGGTATCTGCGATCGGGTTTTCTTTCGGTTACCTTGGAGGCGGAATACTCTTTGCATGTAATGTATGGATGACGCTGAGTCCCTCTTTTTTTGGCTTTGCCGATGCAGGGGAAGCTGTCAAATTTTCTTTTCTTACCGTATGAATATGGTGGGCGGTTTTTTCAATCCCTCTGTTCCTTTTCGTTAAGGAACCTGAAAATAGCAATCCTCTTTCAGGAGTGAATGCAATAAAAGCAGGCATTGTCCAATTAAAAAGCACGTTCGCAGAGATTCGACATCTCAAGACCATTTTCCTTTTTCTTGCTGCTTACTGGCTGTATATAGACGGCGTTGATACAATTGTGCGGATGGCGGTGGACTATGGAATGTCAATTGGCTTTAAATCCAATGACCTGATCGTCGCGCTGCTCATAACCCAGTTTGTGGGCTTTCCCTCAGCAATTGCATTCGGGTATCTGGGTGGGAAAATCGGCGCCAGAAAAGCCATTTTTATTGCGATTGCCGTTTACCTTTTTGTTTCCATCTGGGGAGCATTCATGCAGAGCAAAAACGAGTTTTATATCCTTGCGATTATTATCGGTCTTGTACAGGGAGGAATACAGGCCCTGAGCCGTTCGTTTTATGCAAAAATTATCCCTGCAAACAAATCAGCTGAATATTTTGGCTTCTATAATATGCTTGGCAAATTCGCCGCTGTGTTTGGCCCTGCAGTAATGGGAGGGGTTGGGTTGTTTATGAAATCAATGGGCTACAGCAGTGAGATCTCATCCCGGGTAAGCATCTCATCTCTTTCAATCTTTTTCATTGCAGGCGGAATATTATTATATTTCGTAGATGAAAATAAAGGCCGGGAAGAATTGAAATACCTGGAGCAGATTAACTGATTGTATGTGTATTGATATATAAGCGCTTTTCACCCGACAATGGTAGTGTTCTTCAAATCACGATATGACTTGACCTGAATATACCGTGTCCATGAGTAGCGGATATTGTAATTGCCAAAACCATCGAAATCAGGCCGGGTCTGGTTTATGTCCTGCCCGTATCCCTGGGTTAAGGTATCCCGGATAGAAGCTGTTAACATGGGAGGGCCTGTAAATAATACAATGGCCGTTTTAATATTTTCAGTAATTTCAAGGATGGCTACAAATATGCCGAGTCCGACAAAATACAACTGGACGCGCAAGTCAATTACACCTGGAATGCGGATAATTCATTCGTACTAGGGGCCATAGCAGAGCGGCTTTCGGCCCTTCCAAAAACCGCTGACCTGCTCATACCGTATAATCCCGACCGCACTTCGGAAGAACAACCCCTTTATTACAGCGGCACCGACGACACTCTACCAGTGAAAATTTTCCAATCAA
>CAMYJP010000578.1 GCA_947258675.1 uncultured Desulfobulbaceae bacterium
TTTAATATCACTCTCAGTCGCCCCTGCTTCCTCATCTATATAAATACGGACACCATATCCTGGATTTGAACAGCTAGTCAGGAGCATCGCAGAAAATATAATGATTAAAAATTTCATCAAATAATTTTTCTGGTTAACGGTTGAACTCACCAGGTGCGTCAGCGATCTGGTGCAGTGATTAGTTGGGCGGCTCAGTCAGCATGGGCTTGTTGAAACCATAACCGGAACCGGCCTTCCTTGGGACTATACACAATGCAATCCCAGTTGTTGTAGACATCGTCCGTCGCAAAGCAAACAAGCTTGTGGTTTGAGAGCCCTTTTTCTTTTAGATCGAAGAAAGGCTTGTCCCCAAGGTCATAGGTGAGATTTGGATCGCCTTCGATTCCTGAATCTAATCCACACTTGATTTCGCCGGAAAAACCATTTGCGTTGAAGGCATATTGCCATTTCATCGGAAACGCCAGGCTTATTTCTTCGTCCTTCTCGAGTTCGTCATCAATGATGTGAACTTCCCATCCGCTCGGATTCCAAATCAATCCAACTCGATGGACTTCACGCTTCCACCACGACTTTGAATACTGAGGTTTCCAAATGCCTAACACCAGCTCGTCGCGATCAGCACCACTAAAACGCCCAGAACACAGCTTGAGGATGCGAAAATCAGGATAAATGCCAGATAGAGCCTTCACTTGGGCTGAGGACAACTGTTTTAGGAGACTGAGGTGATTGACCTGATCCGTGGATGTGAGGGTGTGTAGCGCGGGATCTTCTGTTCGTGCATTTGGTGCAGCAAATCCAAAAATTATGAAAAGAAGGAAATATGTGAGCCAATTATTCTTCATTAAGATCCTTCAAATTTAGCCGCCCAACCTAGTTATTAATGAGAATTCTTATTAATTATATAATAATTGTAGCTAGCTGAAATTATTAGGTTAAAAATTTATCAAATCTATCCCTTCCTAACAATTCAACTTCTCGGATATTTTTATTTAGCTGTGGGCTTTTATATCAAAATGAGTCATTTTAAGCCATTTTTATATTCTTAAGGTGTCATAAAATCAAGGAGATATACATCTTACCGGGGCCTTTCACTCCGGCGACCTTACCCATACGTTATTACCAGCATTGTAAATATGGGTTGGTTTTATTAATCCTTGGTGTAAATTTGGTGTAAATTCAGTTGGGATTTAATGAAATAAATGAACGTATTGAATGTATTGAAATGCAGTAAAAGCTGTTTGTAACCCACTGTAACAAGAGAAACTAGCTGAAATTATAGCCATAATTAATAATTAGCTTTAAAGGGCTCATAACCCGAAGGTCGGAGGTTCAAATCCTCCCCCCGCTACCAAATACAGTCAAAGGGATTCAGCGTATTGCTGGGTCCCTTTTTTGAGGTATAGTTTTTTGATTTCCAATCCTATTTCCAAACCAGACTGTGAAAATCATCCTTCTGGGATGTCCAGGGATTATACATTAAGATAAAAGTTTTCATAGACCCCCCCTCTCTGAATACGAATCAATTTAACCGATTAATTTACCTCCAACATCATATCGTTTAAATTTCCAGCTACCTCAAAATAAAAAGCCCTAACTATTAAGGAGAGGCTTTTCTATTAGATGCGATATAATTTATTCATGTCGGCTATCTTTAACTGCTTTACGGATAGGCGGGTCATCAATGGATAGCAGAAAGCTGGAGTCGATAAAAAAGAGATTTCTTTTATCGAGCAATGGGTGACGCACATCCCCTCAAGAATTGTATACTCTGAGGGATGTCCTCAAATATGTTCTGGGGAAAGTTTCAACGCTCTTGCTGTGGAAAAATTCAATACAGGGCGGTCTCCGCCCCCTTGGCTGCAAGAAAGCCGGCAACATCCTGGATTTCCTTTTTAGTCAAGAGCCCTGGCTTTTTGTCAACCATACGCCGGACTATGCCCATCCACGCCTGATATTCTTTATTCTTTTCAAGAGCCCACTCAATACCATGACATTGGTTGCAGTTTGTCTGAAACTTTGTCTTGGCCACCAGGTATTCAAGAACAAGCTTGCGGTCTTCCCCATCAAGCACGGCACCGGTATTGGCCATCATCGTCAGGATTTTATCCCACCCGGCACGGTCGGTTAACTTCTTCAACGGCCAACTCAATTCGTGACAGTCAATACAATTTTCTTCAACGATATCATTACCATT
>CAMYJP010000579.1 GCA_947258675.1 uncultured Desulfobulbaceae bacterium
CGCGATTAGCTCAATCCATGCCATACTTCCTCTTTCTACCAAGATCATAAACAACGTATAAGGATTATTGCGTTCTTCAATTTCTCTTGTGACAACGTATATTAAGAATGTAACGATAAGTGGCCATTTCCATTTCATTTATAATCACCTTATCGGCCTGACATCATAATAATCTTGCCTTCTGCCTAATCGCTCTGCAAGCTTCCATGTTTTATAATCATCCTGTATATGGCGCAATGCTGTTCCAAAAGCCCAAGCACCTCTATCAGCAGATCCAGCTGCAGGAATATCTTTCATAAGGTTCCCGTCACTATCGTATGAACATTGACTGGCATGACCTCCTTTTGTTGGTCTTGAACGCATTTCGTATATTGCTCCTTTATGTTCAGCATTAGCAGAACCAGGATCAAACCAAATGTCTTCATCAGGATTCTTACAAGGATCTATTTTCTTCGGGCATGGAGGAAGTTGATCTAACCACCCTGTATCATTCCTTTCAAGTCTAAGCCATTCATCAAATATTTGAGTATCTGAATAAAATTTTCCTGTGCCCTCAATATCTAAAGCAGGAGTAACCCTTCTCTTTCTCAATCTATCCTTTGCATCACTTAAACTAAAAAGCCCCAAAGGATCAATCCAGTTTAGTGGATCGTTCCAAACATACGAATAGAGGTTTAGGTCACCGCCATATAATCCAATCGGATCAGGAATCATATAGCGTCCGGTTTGAGGATCATAAAATCTGTGCCAGTTGTAGTGCAGTCCAGTTTCGGCATCAAAGTACTGGCCCGGATATATTCGTATGTGCCTTCTCCCCCGAAAGAGCTGTTTTTCTCTAGAGGACCATTCATTTCAAAGAGCAGGTAGGTTTTAGGTCTTGGTTATGAAGAGGCATTAAAGCTGGTCTTGGAGACTTTGGGGTATTCTCGAAAATCGATAACCTGCCTCCTTGCCTCTCTGTGTGGCGATTGGTGGTGTGGTTATGGTTTAATAATCTTTTTTGTTTGCAAAAAGTCAGCCAAGGACTTGTTATAATAAATGGTAGAGCAATCGCCATGCTGAAAAGGTCTTATTATTCCTATTAACTGATCAGACAGTTTACAGTAATAGAAAATAAAATATCCTGTTCGGTTGCGTTTTTTATCAAAAGCAACGACATAAAAATTATCACACTGTTTGTTTTGATAACACTTAGCGACATGGGTCTCCTCAACTTGTGCAGAGGCCAAAATACTTCCAATCAATTCCTTATCTTTACTTTCAAAAACCAACTCTTTGGAAAAAATATCGCCTAAAGATAATATCTCTCCGTCGCAAGAATCATTTTTAAATATTTTTATCATGTCAACAGACTCAGATATATTCAATCCAGATATAGCTTTATAGTTTGTTGACATGATTGTGAGATTGGCCGAGTAATCTGGATCTAGCTTCCAGCCCCTATCGTGCTCAGCGTATATATCTCCCAACAAACAAAAACATGAAATTATACAAAACAGTAATAATAACCCAAAGATCTGTTTCACCATGTTCCACCATCCTTCACTTGCCGCCTACCTGCATAATGGATATCATAAGTTTGCCCACCGGGTATATAACCAATCAATCTAGTAACAATTTCTTTCCAATAATCTCTTGTACCCCATGGCATAGAGTTAAAGTCAAACGTGTCATCGAACGCACCAATATATCCTTCAAATTCCCATTTGCATGTATCGCTAGTAATTTTGCCTTTTAGTCTATATGTTGTGTGACCAGCCCACCCCCCAATATCTTTTGATTTCCTCAGATCAACAGGTTTGGTTCCTTGTTTCTTATACATTGATTGGACCAAGCTTGTATAACCCTGAAAATCTTTGGGAGAAAGGCCAATATCTACTTCACTAAAATTAACATTTACTGTTTGCCCATTCCCAGTGAAGTAATGCCATACAGCACCAAAAGTAGAAAACAGGCCTTTTGGATCGATAAAATTAATCGGATTCTGATTCGCATAACTGTACAGATTAATACCACCAGCTAACCCAATAGGATCAGCCGAAATGTATCTTCCGGTAGATGGATCATAAAATCTGTGCCAAGATATTATGATGCGCCTTCTCACCCTAAAGAGCTGTTTTGAATCGGGAAAAAGCGTATTTCAAAGAGCAGGTTTCATATTTACATGAATATGGCCCGTAGAACAAGCGATA
>CAMYJP010000580.1 GCA_947258675.1 uncultured Desulfobulbaceae bacterium
ATGAAATACCGGCAGTATGAAAGGACAGCCCATTATCTCCAGGATGCTCAAACACTTGAAACTGAACCCGGGGAAAGCACTTCTGCCATAGAAAAATTTCAGGCCGTCATTACAAAAAATCGACAGCACGCGCGACAATCAAATATTAGGAATAATGAGACTTATGCCGGAAACAAAGCATTCAGGTTCTATCTTAAAGCGGTTGATTTTATTTTAAAGAAATATTGGCCCCTGAAAGATAAACCCGCAGGATGGTTGTTGCAGCAAGCCCGGAATATTGATCCTGAAAATCCTTTTTTGATTGTATATCTGGCAAAGTGGCATAGAGAAAACGGCAGGCTTAACGAGGCTATTATGACTCTGGAGGACTATTTAACGGAAGATGAAAATTTTGTTCCTGTTTTGGAGCAGCTTGGTTTATGCTATCAGCAGAAAAATAATTACCAGAAAAGTGTTGAAATATTTGAAAAAATTTTAGATATTTACCCGGGAAACCCAAACTGGAAAATGTATCTCTCTTTTATCTATCAAAATGAAGATCGGGTTGAAGCTTCTCCCCGGAGCCCGTTAGAGTATCACTAGCTATGCAAGAGCCAGAGCCCAAGAAAGAAAAAATTACCGTACTGATGCCGGCTTTTAATGAAGAGCAGAGCATCGGCCAGACAGTAATGGAAATAAAAAGGTTGTATCCTGATTTCGAGGTTTTGGTGGTAGATGACGGTTCAACTGATGGAACGCGGGAAGAGGCCATCAAAGCCGGAGCCAGTGTCTGGAGGCATCCGCATAATATCGGCAACGGTGCTGCCATTAAAACCGGTCTGCGCTATGCCAGCGGCGACTGGATTCTTATGATGGATGCCGACGGCCAGCACAAACCTGAAGATATCAAAAATCTGCTGCAATACAAAGAGAGTTACGACATGGTGGTTGGTGCCAGGGTCAAGGGTTCAAAGACATCCTGGCATCGAAATCTGGCAAATCTTTTTTATAATTGGCTTGCAACATATGTTACTAAATTCAAGGTAGAAGATCTGACATCAGGTTTTAGGCTGGTAAAAAATGAAAGAGTCCGAAAATTTATCTACCTCCTGCCCAATACTTTTTCCTACCCTTCAACTATCACTATGGCTTACCTGCGCAGTGGTTTAAGCATAAAATATGTCCCTATCAAGACTGAAGCACGCAAGGGCACAAGTAAAATAAAACTGCTGCAGGACGGAACACGTTTTCTGCTCATCATTACAAGAATTGCAACCCTTTTCTCCCCTTTCAGGGTTTTTCTGCCGGTGAGTTTTATCTTTTTTCTAACTGGTCTGACATATTATTTCTATACCTACATTAGCGAACAACGATTCACTAACATGTCAGCTCTCTTGCTCTCCAGTTCAATCATAGTTTTTATGATAGGGCTTGTTTCAGAACAGGTTTCGCAGATGCGCTATGACAGAGTTGAAGACTGATTTTATGGAAAGCTCTATAAATAATTATATTTTGTAAAAAAGATTCACAATGAAGATCATTTATGCCATTTTAATACTGCAAGATGCATTAAAGATTCAAATTAAGGGATAGCAGCATGAAGTTACCGGTGTTTAAGCAACAGAACAGGAAAGGATTTACATTGTTAGAACTGATGTTAGTTGTTGCTATTATCGGTATCCTGGCAGCTGTCTGTATTCCTGTCTATATGAACTATATCCAGAGGTCACGAATTAGAACATTAGTCTATCCGGGACTGCACATAATAGAAACCAATATATCTCTGTATTATGCTTCTCTTGGCACAATGCCAGATGCAAGTCTTTTGCCGACAATGTGGGAAGAAGCCAACACTCAATTTTTTCATGTGGACATAGCAGGAAATGACCTGATTATTACAATAGATTCACCAGGAGCATATTCGAAACTGAGCAAAATGCATGATAAGGTGATGTACCTGACACCGGATACAAATCTTTTAATGATTCGAACCTGGTCTGTGAGAGGTTCGTTGGCAAGATATCTGGGCATCGATAATGTTATGAATTAATTTCAAATAGTTAATTCCTGCATCCCCAGAGTCCTGTAGTGGAAATTTTTCAAATTCAGCAGTAAACAGCTGCCAGCCCATTTGTTTGTCATAAGCTGATTTTTATAAGATCCAAGGTTCTAATAACTTTCCTACATAGTTTTTCATATCTGGGTAGTG
>CAMYJP010000581.1 GCA_947258675.1 uncultured Desulfobulbaceae bacterium
CCGCGTTTTTTACAGCTGGCATAGATGCTTCAGCGCAAGCATGGGGTGATGGTATAAATGTAGGTGTGCAATTAGTCATATCTGAAAATTGTGTCTATTTGCAAATATTCTCATCGAAACTCAATGCGATCGTTCCAGGAATGTTTGCTGGAGGTGGTGGAGTATTTGGTTTAGGTTGGTCTCGTGATCTTTCAACCGGCTCAAGTACCTCTGATGTTGTTATGGCTAATGTAGGGAGTGGTAAAAGATCAGCAGGGCTCGGTGCCACATTAGATCGCAATACTATTTCTGCCGGCATGGCGAGATATGGGAGCGGAATAGGATTTATGTATTCTGAAGGAGAACAAGAATCCTATATGATTGAGATATATTGTTTTACAGAAATAGAGGCCTCTGCATGTGCGAACGCAACAACCAACTGATCTTGATTATTTTTTGGAGTTTTAGATGCTTAAGGCTTATATAGCTGGCGTTCTTGCAACCAACTTAGCATACCTTCTGCTATGCTACTTGGCTGTAGAAAAACATATTTTTCTATTTAACGGTGTGTTATTTGTGTCTACTACTTTAATTTTCTTTATATTAGATGAAAAAAGTTGGCCAGGGCTTTATCAAGATATTAAAAATAATTGGTTCGCTGTTGGGTTTGCATTGCTTATAGGTGTCTGTGCCCCATTAATTGTATTTCCATATCCACTTATTACAAAGTCATTGTATGCCTTGCCAAGTATCATATTTTTTTATGCTGGTCTTCGCATTACAGAAGTGGCAAGAGTGTTTCTCTGGAAAAACTTATTTCGTAGTTAAATTTAGGAATCCTCTATCCTTTTATTGCCTATATGTACATATGAATGGCTGCTTCATGGGTGGCAGTACGTTTAAAGCATTATTTGTTTGAAGTCTGCAATTGGCCGTTTGTGAATGTGTATTAATATAAGCAATAATGTAGTCATTAACATCGTCCACTACCCGTGGGTAGGACAAGTGTAAAAAATTAAGCGAAGTAAACAATATGGCACTCAGTGAATTCGAAATAAAGAGATATGAAAAGTTGGTAAAAGCTTATATTGAAAAAAATAGGCCGCCGCCACACATCAGAAAAGAGCTTGATCTTAGCTATAGGCTAAAAGATCAAAGTGTAGAAATATTTGAGGTTCGTCCACGCTGGGATAACCCAAAAGAAATATTAGAGCATCCTGTTGCGAAGGCAACATATGTAAAAAGCCAGGCACTCTGGAAAGTGTATTGGCAAAGAGCCGACTTGAAGTGGCACAGCTATGGACCTTATCCTGAAGCAAAAAGCATAGAAGAGTTCTTGACGGTAGTGGAGTCAGACAAACATGCGTGCTTTTTTGGTTAGAACAAATAAATATTATGACGTGATAGCAGTGCTCATTTATCCAGCTGTTATGCACTATTTATTAGAGAATATTATTGAATTTAGAAATACTGTTTAAAGAGATAATTGAGGGTGATAGCAGTGAAATAAGTAATCAATTTTTTGATGCTATCTTAGATCATTGGCTTTATTTCTATTTTCATGAAAAACCTGGTTCAGATACCAAGCCGGGAAAAGGAAATGTTGACGTTGTTTTATTTACAGGCAAAGATAATCCAATAACCATACCGATGGTAGAAAACGAACTAGGTTGTAATGGCGTTGCCTACACAAACTCGGATTTGTCGTTACGTTCTGCAGAATTCGAATGTAAAGTTGGTAAAATGAGAGGTGTAAATGCACTTAAAATGTTTTATGGCATTCCAAGCTTAGATGGGATCTATATTCAAGGCGATTATGGTCATATCCATCTAAATAAAGAAAAAATTGCTGAGCTAGTAGGTGAAATTTCAAAATAATTTTCAGCATTCATCTACCCGACAAAGTTTTGTTTGCTGTTGGTTTAGACACTGAATGACCGCTTCTGCTAGAAAAGCCAGCTTAGAAAAATATAACCAACTACTGTTTCTGGTTGGTATGACACCTATAGCTTTTAAATACAAATGGCTGCTCATGGCCGTTTTTTGTCCTTGGGGAATCCTAAAGACGGATATTATTTCGTTAATACGGGGCCATGCAAACTCAGTCGCCAGCCGGAACCAAGAAAATTTTATTATTGTCTTTCTGAAAAGTTATCTTGCCAGTATTCGGGCATGTGATTTTATGATTTATAAGATTGGCAATATTCGG
>CAMYJP010000582.1 GCA_947258675.1 uncultured Desulfobulbaceae bacterium
CCATCGAACATCCAACATCTAATATTCTTTCATCTCTCGAGATATAAGGCCTTATGAGATCTACCTTCAAAGAAGATGTTACATAACCGCTATCAGCCCTCGCCTTCCAGTCATCATAAGACCAGTTGTCAAACTTAGCGTAATCATTTTTGCTGATAAATGCGGGATTTTCATAAATTTCAAGAAGTGCCTCTTCAGTAAAACGAGGTGAAGTATACATGACCTCGCATTCAGTACACTGCAGAATTTTGACACCATTTGCCTTATTAAAAATGAGTTTCGTTGAGGGAGCAGGAAGACATAAAGGGCATGTTACTACCTCACTGTTACCGGAGAATTCTCCGCAGACTAAATGGTTTTGGCTATGTATCGAGGATTTCATAATAAGAAAACTTTTTACTCAAATTTTTCAAGGACTCGAGCCTAACGCATTTCTTGACTGATTAAAAAATTTCTGGCTCACAGAATATGTATTTACTGTGCAGCGAGAATTTTCTCAGAGGCTTTTATCACCTGTTCAACAGTTATCTTGGTCATACAATCGAGACTGTCGCATTCTCTCTTCAAACAGGGGCTGCATTCAATTTCGCCCCGCAAAACCTCATGGTAGTCACCAAATGGTCCTGTACGCCATGAAGCTGTTGGTCCGAACAAAGCAACCACTGGTGTGCCAACCGCTGCAGCGATATGCATAGGACCGGTATCGGTGGAGATGAGCACGTCAGCTTTTTTATAAAGAGCAGCCAATTCTTTTAAGCTGGTCTTGCCTGCAAGGTTGATTGTTTCATTGTTCATCCGCGATGATATGTCATCTACAACAGCAATATCAGCAATACTGCCAGTAAAAAACACGAAATATCCTTTTTCCAACAAAGAATCAGCAACTGCTGCGAACCTGTTGTTTTCCCATAATTTGGTATCCCAGCCGGCTACAGGATTTATTGCTACAAGTTTCGCTTTATCATTGTAAGAATGGTTAGATAATATTGTTTCAGCGGTTCGCATCTGTTGCTCTGACACAGGAAGTTCATAGACAATGATATCAGACTCGATACCTATCTTGTTTAAAAGCAAAAGTTCACGCAGGACTGCATGCTGGTCCATATTTACCGGCGGTATCCTTTCATTCAAAAAGATATAACTGAACTCGGAATGCTCCATTCCCCTGCCATAACCGACTTTTCGGTCTCCTTTAGCGAGCCAGACAAACACGCTGCTTTTTAACAGATTCTGGAAATCTATAATCAGGTCATATCTTGTATCTCGAACCTGCCTGATAAAATGGAACAAATCTGCCAACGCTCTCAATACAGCGCCTTCCTTTATTTGTTTGATCCATTTTTTTCTAGCTGAAACCAGTACCCTGTCGAGCGCAGGATGTCCTTTGATAATATCTGCTGCGGCCTCTTCAACCAGCCAACTGATATGGGCTGCCGGATATTTGGCTCGCAGTGCATTCAAGGCTGGTAAGGTATGGGTAACATCACCAATGGCGCTGGTCTTGACAATAAGTATTTTCACTTACTTTTTCCGATTAACAAAATAGACACAATGATTACAAACTAATACTGCTCAGTTATCCCTTGTAACAGGAGCGGACTCCGGTAATTTCCAATTTGATTGGTTTTCATACAGCTTTGCATAACGATAGAAAGTGCCCTCAAAATTCCCTAGCGCAATCATAAAACCGGCCCAACCATCCAAAATCCCCCGTTTCATTATATAATGCTGGATAAAAGACCATTTGGCGTGAAGCAAAGCCATCATCATGTTTGAACTCTTTCCCTTTGCGGCGAGTTTGACAGCTCCCAGGGTTGAATATTTATTGGCCTTATGGAGAATTTCGGTAAAGTTCTTAAAAGGGACCTGCCAGATAGGATTAGAAATATACCTAATTGAATGGTCTGTTAACGTTCTGAAGCCCTCATGGACTTGATCCGGTTTGTACAGAAGTGTACCTTTCCTGAATAGTTGAGGTTGACGATAATTGGGATAAAATCCGCTGTGCTTAATCCATCGGCCCATGAAAAAATTCTTTCGAGGTACGAAATAGACATCACAATCACCATCTGTCTGTACTATATTTAAAATTTCATCACGAACTTCCGGTGTGCATCTTTCATCAGAATCAAGGCTGAATATCCAGTGATGGTTGCAGGCAGCAACAGCCTGATTTCTAAGATCACC
>CAMYJP010000583.1 GCA_947258675.1 uncultured Desulfobulbaceae bacterium
CCCAACCCTACATCGTTGCCTTGATGACCGACCTCATCAGCGTTGATCCCGAAGACAAGGTACTCGAGATTGGCACGGGTTCAGGGTATCAGACTGCGGTTCTGGCTGAAATGGGAGCTGAGGTATTCAGCATCGAGATCATAGGACCCCTGGCAAGCAAGGCAGCGAAGCGTTTACAGGAATCGGGCTATGACCGGGTGAAGACCCGCCAGGGTGACGGATATTACGGCTGGGAAGAGGAAGCTCCTTTTGATGCCATTATGGTAACTGCAGCTGCAGGCCATATCCCGCCGCCCCTCATCCGGCAGTTAAAACCCGGCGGTGTCATGGTGATACCGGTGGGCAGCAGATTCATGGTGCAGCAGCTAGTCCTGGTAGAAAAAAGCAATGCGGGTAAGATACAAACCAGACAGGTTTTACCTGTCCGTTTCGTGCCTTTGACAGGTACACATTGAACTGAACAGTGAGCGCACCCCAAGGGCATTTCCTGCGGGCACATTTCCCGTAGCTCATAGTCTCAGAATTATCTGCGGCGAGGAGTTTTAATTGCTATTAAGTATATTAGGCTTTCTCAGACACACCAGCAGGCACAAGCCTGGTGATGTTGTAATATGCAGGAAAGATAACAATGTATGAGGCTCGATCTTCTTCCCCACCTCTCCTTACTGTATTGCTCGTATCTGCAGTAGCCCTTGCAAATGAAATTCTTCTCTTGCGGTTATTTTCTATAGCCCAGTGGCATCATTTTGCATACATGATTATCAGCCTGGCATTATTAGGCTATGGAATTAGTGGAGCGGTTCTGTCATTTGCTCGCAAACAAATGCTTCTGCGATTCCATTTTGCCTTTATTCTTAATGTACTCTTTTTTGGTATCTCAATCATAACTTGCTATATATTGGTTCGTTATATTCCATTCAATATAGAAGAGTTGCTCTGGGCTCCGGAGCAACTGATTATTTTCTTTTTTCTCTTTATAATACTTTGTATTCCTTTTTTTTTCGCAGCAAACACTATAGCACTTGCTCTCGCTCACTTTAAATCATCTATTTCCAGAATTTATGCGGCGGACTTGATTGGTGCAGGACTTGGAAGCATCGGTATAGTTCTCTTGCTGTTTTGTGTATTTCCTGGAAAGGCTGTAGGAGTATTATCCTGCTTAGCTTTTCTGGCAGCCGGAACTGCCTGGATTGAACTTGGTTTGAAGCCTCGTCTATTATCATGCATAGCAATAGTTTTAGCATTTATACCTTTACTTCTTCCAAAAGTATGGACTGAACCATTGATCAACCCCTTCAAAAGTCTACCACAGAGTCTGCTTATACCAGGTATCTCCGTTATTGAAGAGCGTTCAAGTCCTCTAGGCCTGCTGACATTAGTCGACAGTGAAAATATACCTCTCAGACATGCGCCTGGCTTAAGCATCAATTCTTCAGCTGATATCCCAGAACAGTTAGGATTGTTCACAGATGGAAACGGCATGACCGCTATTGTTAAAAATAATAGGAATTACATCAGAACCGATTTCCTTGATCAGACTTCATCCGCCCTGCCCTACCACCTTGCAAATTTGAAAAATGTTCTGATATTAGGTGCTGGTGGAGGTATGGATGTTCTTTTAGCCAGACATCATAATGCATCCAAAATCACAGCAGTTGAAATGAATCCGCAAGTTGTGGAATTAGTAAACGATTATAATGGATATAGTAATGACTCTGAAATAACAGTTACAATAAGTGAAGCGCGAAGTTTTATTTTAAGCAGTGCTAATAAATTCGACTTAATTCAGTTATCACTTCTGGATACTTTCAATACCGCTTCATCTGGTCTTTACGCTCTCAACGAAAACTATTTATATACAGTTGAATCATTTGAAGACTACATAAAACATCTAATGCCTGGTGGATATTTAAGTTTTACCCGCTGGATCAGGCTTCCGCCAAGAGACGTTATTAAGCTCTTTGCAACCGCTGTAGCAGCCTTAAAAGATTTAGGCATTTCTGACCCCCAAAACAGACTCATCCTCATACGAGGCTGGCAAACAGCAACTTTGATTGTTAAAAACGGCCCCTTTTCAAATAATGAAATAAATAAATTGAAAATATTTTGTGAAAACCGTTTTTTTGATTTGGCTTACTATCCTGGTATAGATGTTCAAGAGGTAAACAGGACAAACATTCTAA
>CAMYJP010000584.1 GCA_947258675.1 uncultured Desulfobulbaceae bacterium
ATATTTCGAATCATAAGCATTATAATGTTTACGGAGCAGCGCTGAACGCGTTTGAGAACTCAAGATCGGATTTTCATTGAACACCATGTCTCCACTGGCAGCAGTAGGAACTGGTGTAGGATCTTCAACTATACCTTGCAGCAAGTTCACCATATCTCCAGGGGGGATAAAGCCGGCACGTTTCGCTATTTCAGTGCCATCCGGGCCAAAAAGAATCGTTGCCGGCCACCCGTAATCCTGATAACGACGAGATAAATCTGGTCGCAAATCCTGATCAACCCGGACAGCGATGTAGCTTTTCTTAATAATTCCTATGACGGCTGGGTCGGAATAGGTCTTTTTTTCCATCATGAAACACCAGTGGCACCAGCTTGCCTCCAAATCCAAAATCACGAATTTGTTTTCACGCTGGGCATTGTCAAACAATTCATCGGTCCAATCCTTCCATTCAATAGCGCCGGGCTGATTGGGGCCGCTTGCCTCTGCGCAGACGCTGCAGCTTAGCAAGGCCAGGATTATTAAGAATTTACGCATATTTGATGAATTTACCACCATCGGCTGCACCTTCTCAAAGTTTCAGGGCGAATCTCTAATTCAGACAGACTCCTGCCTTATAAATTTAGCCCATACCTGCTTTAGTACCTTAGACCTCAAATCCTGCAACAAAAAACAAGAAATCCCAAAAAAGCTTAACTTCCTGATACGTTGCAGACCGCTGTTAAGGTACTTATTTCCGGTTCACAGGATTAGGTTCTTTTGCCACAACAAATAAAGAAAATCACGGTTTGACACTTATACAGAATTATTCGGCTTCAATGGAATTACCGGGTTATTTAACTAAAAGTTGATCTATCAACTGAATTGCCTTGTCCTTTTTAATATGGAATTGATTAAAAACAACCTTGCCTTCGGGGTCAATGATAACTACCCATGGCGTGCCGCCGGACCTGTAATCCAACATGGTTTTAGGTGTGGAGTATTGCCTGGAATGAGGCGAATCATCATGTCCCATCGGTATGGGAAGAGTATATTTTTGTTGGGTCTTTTTTAATTTTTTGAAGGTATTAAAGGGGTGCCCTTCAAAAACAGTCTGGATGGCTAGAAATACTATATCAGGATTATTTTTATACGCGCCATACACTTTCTTAAGGGCTGGGAACCCCACCCGGTGACAACCGGGTCACCAGTCCTGGAAAAATAGCATATAGATGACCTTCCCCCTATAGTCAGAGATGTACGTGGGAGCCTTGTCTTTCCCGTCTGCATCAATCCATTTCAATGATGCAAGTTCAGGGGCCTTTTGTCCTAAAATTCCATACTTTGGTTTAGATCCCTGGGCATGACCAGCTGTAACGATACCAGCCGTAAACACTAGGATGGTCAATAAACCGATTAGGATATTACTTCCGAGGTGTGTGGGCATAAAGATCTCCTTTCAAACTTAGTTGATCTAATTCTTAAAGAGTGCCGGATGACTACCTCCGACATGCTGTACTTATATTCGTCCTCAGTAGCCGGCTCATTGCTGACAATTTATGCCGTTATTTTTATTGATGAACTTGAAGCATGCAACTGAATAAATTGGTCGACCCAGGTATAAACTCTAGTTCATTTTCCTGTCCACATTTAATATGGTTATTCAAAAAGTTAAGATATTTCCAAATTAACTTGTCTTAATAGTGCCCGAAAAAAAATGCATCGAGCAAGCATTCAACAATTTTATTTTTCGTTTTCAATCTTTTCTAAAAACCCTCATTTCTACATCACGACACTTCTCTTCTAGCTGGTGTGAAATTCTTTTAATTAGCTGTTCCGTTAATACACTTTTCCCGCTCAGTGCTTTCAAATAATCATTGTGTTGGCCATATAATAAAATAAACTTGTCAGGTTTTGTTCTTTCAACAAACCAGCCGGGGTAGGCAAGTGCTGCCCTAACGTATACTTTTTCTCCAACTGCATTGGTTAGCCAATTCGAAAGAGTTTGTGCCTGCTTTTTCGCCTGATGAATTGGTTTTGATGTCTTATGATTATCTGGAAAAACCAAATTAGTCCCATCATATATAAGCTTTGCATCCTTTACCCCTCTCCCTTTATCCGGCTTCGCTTTGCCCTTAGTTTCTATCGCGAATACCCCGGAAGGGCCTACTACAATATGATCAATGTTGTTGTTCTTTTCTGGAA
>CAMYJP010000585.1 GCA_947258675.1 uncultured Desulfobulbaceae bacterium
GTTGATTGATCAGCTTCCTGGCTGAGAAAATTTGCTTTATTATTTTAAAAAAGTTAATAAATTCAACAATTACAGTACTTTTGCGGAGCACGGCCAGGTTTCTAACCTGTATTTTGTCAGCATAAGGCTCTAGATACTGAATAAGCGAACCCTGAAACGGCAATAAAACTGTAATTCTGCAATGCGGGTAAGTTTTTCGGCATGCCCGTATTGACTGAATAAAAATACGGTCAGAGCCATAAAGCTCTGCACTTTGGTGTATGAATAGAAAAGAGAGCTGTTTATCTTCTTCAGGTGACTTTCCCTCTGTTTGTGCCTGAACGATATATTCTTCTTTAGTTCCAACTGTTACCATATACTATGCAGTTTCTCTAATGGTCCTGTAATTTGGGAAGATGTCTTATAATATTCTTTTTTTAATAATTTTCGTGATTACCGCTAAAGCTCAGTTGGAAGCTTGAGAAGGAGGGGACTGTTTTATTTTTCCTTAGTTCGGGGGACTGAATAATTAAATCTATCACCCGGCTCTAACTGAGATTTAGAGGTAATCACAATAGTTTTTTTCTTGCAGAGTACACATTCATTTCTGGAAATACAGGATAAAAAGCAAGCATCCATATGATATATTCCGCAACATTTGTGATATAGCTACCCGTAAACTGGTAGACAAAGGCAAAAAGAAACAACACAAATCGAAAATAGTTAGTATAAACCCTAGTACGGAAAAACAATATTATTTCAGCTCCAAAGCGCAAAAGAACCCCCCCAATGCCTAATGCAGCAAGGGTGTCAGCAAAAGCGTTTGTAAGCCGATAAATCTCCAAACCTTTCCAATAGACATCGAATAAGTAGGGTAAGAAAAATTTAGATTGTCCAAACCCTGAACCAACAAAAATATTTGTAGACTTGGCAACTTGATAACCAATGTCAGTGGATTCGAAAATTCGGTTCTTGGCAGAAGAATCAATTCCTGCTAACAGATTATACAATCGTTGAGTAATCAGATTGTCCGTGTTGAGTAACACAACGGCACTCGCTATTGAAACAAAAACAAAAAACAAAACGATAGGCTTACGGGTAATTTGTGAATTTTTATAAACAGTGACAATTGATATAGCGATTGTCAGAGATGAAATCACACCAAACGACAGGGACAGAATTAATGGAATAATGATAAAGATAATCAGAATAAAACTATTTTTAGAGGGATTGGAAATAAAACTTACGATGGCGTAGACAATGAAAGGAACAAGAAGAGTTGCATAATATGAAGGTTCGTAAGTGAGCATCCTGAGACGGCTGACATCACTAATTCCTTTTGTGAAGCTACCCGTTGTCCACATTAAATCCGCATAAGGAGTTTTAAAAAGGAGTATAGCAAGAAATACAAAAGCTAAATTGATGAGTATGATCTGGTTGAATATTTTATCCAGGTTCGATGTGCTCCGTAATGCAATGGCTGCAGCATAAATAGTAATATAAACACTCATGAACAGTATGAGTGACCGGGAATACATAAAATTATCAGTAACACCCAGTATAAGGTGCATAAGTATAAACGGTGTGAAAAATACGAGGAACTTAGAAATAATCCATCTCTGTCCCTTTTGATACAACCACATATAAAAGAACGGGCATAGAATTGTAGTGTAGAGCAGCCCGTGCGGCAATCCCACAGAATTAAAAAAGAAGTAGAGAATTATCCAAAAGGATAATAAATGAACCCGATACCCTGTTCCGCCTTGTGCCCACCTAACAATAACTGCGTTCATTTATAACTATTTATCCAACCTAATTAATATTTCGGCGAAATCTTTTGCGAGATGTTTACGATCATACCTCATGATTTCATCCTTAAGAATAGAATGCATCTTCAGTATATCATCATATTTTAGTACAATGTGTTCTAAAGCTTCATAAATACCATCAATATCCTTGTAATCAACAATCAAGGGGCCTTGGAATTCTTCAAGAAAACGAGATGTAATGCCACGATCTTCGTCCATGCAAAGGATTGGTTTTCCTGTTGCCATATATTCATAGAGTTTTCCGGGTATTGCCGTTGACCCACCCTCAGAGAGGCGTTGCAGCAGCAAGAACACATCCGACTGCAGGCACATCATTTTAATTGCAGTGTCTTTGGGGACGATACCGTAAAAATTGACACTGCTCTTA
>CAMYJP010000586.1 GCA_947258675.1 uncultured Desulfobulbaceae bacterium
TCATGCCCTTCCTGTCATAATGTGCATCAATGGGACCCCAAATTCAAGAAACTGGGGCCAGGAGAAAATTTAGAGGGCAATGCAACAAACAGCTTTTTAAGAATGCAGACCTACAGCCTGCTCTGCATCGATTGCCATGGGCTTGATGCATTGTTCAGATTTAAATATTATCATAATGTTGAGGAACGAGTTGAGAAGAGAAGAAACATAATAGTTCCGGACATCGTCCGATAATTACAACTTAGGATCAAGACTTGATAAAGTACCTCGCCCCGGTACTTCCCAGAAATGCACCGAAAAAATTAGCTGCTACATCCCCCACAGATGCAAATCTTCCCGGAACAAAATACTGGTGAAACTCGTCTGTGATACCGTATATTCCCGCAAAAAGAAGGGCAACAATATATTGTGACTTTTTTAATCCGCTTTTATTGAGAGAAATGTACAGCATGAATGCCAGAGGAAAATAGATAAATGCATGAACTATCTTGTCAGAATTTTGGGGCAAGTGATAAATAGGAAAACTTTGTAGAGATGATAGAAAAAAAATAATACCCATATACCCCAGGGTAATAACCCACCAAACTACGGCACTTCTGATATTGATATCCTGTTTATTTGTCATTTCAATTTTGAATCATACAGTAATACTTGGTCTGCGGGGGAATGTGGTGATGATCTCATCTATTCCCTGACCAGCCTTAATTATTTTACAACATTTGTAATGTCATAAAAAAGCAGCCCCGGGCAGTCCGCGTATATCTATTTACGAAAATGCCATACCATGTTATTCCTTATATAACAATTTATACAGGATTCTTTTTGTATTGAGACAATTCTGACTTCAGTTTTGCCACTTCCTCTTTGAGTTCTTTCATCTTTACTTCCCTGTTAACAGCCATGTCATAAAATTCCTGTAAATCTTTCACTTTTTTCTTTAGTTTAATCTGCATCTCTATTTTTTCAGTAATATCATCAAACAATGCAACAAAATATCCTTTTTTGGGGCAATATGCATTAATTGAATACCACTTTCTGAGTGGTTCAAAATACAATTCTAATTTAACTGATTCACCTGTTAACGCAACATTTCCATATATGTTAATCAGGTCAGTTTTTGAATATGCGATATCAGGAATAATCTCAGTAACCCTCCTGCCAATAATATCTTTCTGTTTGAGCCCGGTGAAGGTCTCAAAGGCATCATTTACTTCAAGGAATATATAATCAACTGGTTTGTTATCTTCATCAAATATAACTTCGTGATATGCAAACCCGACTTGCATATGCTTGAAAAGATTTTGATATTCTGAATCAACCGACATAAGCACCCTCTTATACATTAACTATAATACGCAAGTCCTGCAATATGTCAACAACTTCTTTGTATCTCGGATCATGAAACCGCATGTTGTTAAATCAAAACTAGCACATATGTTAGAATTGACAAATAACATTAATTTTTTATAGATCTTAAAATGAATAAGTAGGACTTCCCATGGGTAAGAAAAAGAAACGTAAAGTAGTTTCTCAGAAGAAACAGGCAGCTACAGAGGTAACCCCGGTTCAGGAACAACCGGTAGAAAAAAAGACAAAAAAGAAGAAGAAAAAGCAGCCGGTTCTCCAGAAGATGGAGAAACCCAACTGGATCCTGACAGGTCTTGCAGCAATAGGCATGATGCTGACTGCATACCTGGTCATTACAGGCTGGCTGGACAAAGCTCCTGTTCTGTGTAATGAGGGCAGCTCATGTGACATTGTCCAGCAGAGCAGATGGGGGACCTTTCTTGGACTACCTACGGCGTTATGGGGCTTTGTGACATATGCCATTCTTGGCCACATAGGTTTCAGGGTACGAAATCCCGGGACACACTGGAAATATGCATGGACCGTCTCGATGATTGGCCTTGGATACAGTATTTACCTTATTACCATTTCTATGGTTGTGATTCAGGCTGCCTGCGCCTACTGTATCTTTTCATTTACATTAATGACAATCATATTTGGTGTTGTTACGTTTCAAAGACCGAAGGAACTGCCAAAATTCAACTTTTTATCCTTTGCGAAGCAGACCGTCATAATAACAGCTGTGATCATTGGGGGAATGCATCTGCACTACAGCGGGGTATTTGATCCAATGGCAGGACCGGAAGATCCCTTTCTCAAGGGACTA
>CAMYJP010000587.1 GCA_947258675.1 uncultured Desulfobulbaceae bacterium
TGCCTGCCTGAGCCGAAGAAAGGCTCGAAGACCCCAAAGTCAAAAAGCAAGAAGTCTGAAAAACCGAAGAATTAACTGAATTTGAAAACGATGGATATTGACCGGGGTAGGTGAAGATATCTTCTCTTATCCCGGTCGTTCAATATATAATCTGATGACAAATTTGGGTGAAAATGCCGAGGTAATAACGAAACTTTAAATGAAAATTTGTCGATGCAAATTTAAAAGGCTATACCTTCCTTATTTAGTTATCTAACTCAATCTGACTTATATAGTACATTTGACATTTGAAGCTTGAGTATACTTTTATTATAAAATTACTTCTTAGCTTATTTACAGGTTAAGGCCTTTGGGGCTTTTTGCAATGGCGATACCATCCGGAGCAAGACCAGTGGGGATTTTTCTGACAACAACTAATGATTGAAGGTCTATAACCGCAACATTATTCTCGCCATATACTGCGACATACGCTTTCTTGCTGCCCGGTGTTATGACCACACCGACCGGTGAGGCCCCCACCTCAACTGAACCCATGACCTTTTTTTCGGTGACATCGATCACAGTCACGTCCCAAGTCCCCAGATTCGGTACCAAAGCCATTTTGCCATCGGGACTGAAAGTCACCCGAATAGGTGCTGTTCCCACCCTTACGGCGCCCGTCAGCTTGTTGGAGTTAACGTCAATAATGTAAACAGAGTTTCCGCCGCGACTGGCAATATAAATAATCTGGCTGTCAGGACTGATCCCGAGGCCCTCGCCCATTTCCGGAACAGGGATTTGGGCGACAATCTTATGGGATTGCAGATTCAGCGCTGTAACCGTTCCAGTTCCCATCGTCGTTATATAAGCAAATCGTCCATCCGGGGTGATTGAAATATTTCTGGGGTTTGAGTGAACATCTCGGATTGTTTCCACTACTTGCGCCTTTTTAACATCGATAACGGTTATGCTATCGGCCAAAAAATTAACCACATATGCCCTATTACCATCTGGGGTGATGGCAACACCATGAGGAAATCGTTCGGTAGCAATAGTGGCTACTTCAATGTTGGCATCAATCACAGAGATGGTATCATCCTGTGCATTACAGACCAATATCCGTTTGCCATCAGGGGTGACGGCCACTTCATGGGGCTCTTTTCCCACTGGAATGGTGGTAAGTACTTCATCGGTAGCGGTATTGATAATGGTCAGTGAATCGGAACGATTGTTTGTTACGTAGACCCATGGCTCGGCTGCGCTTAACCACAGGGGGTGAAAAATTATCAATAAAATAAATGAAAAGCTTTTAGCGAACCCTTTAAAATAGGTTATGGCTTGGAAAGCTTTCATAGGAATTTGCCTTTATCTTTTTAGGTTCTGCTTGTTGGAAACAGAGCCAAAGCTCCCTTCGGCTTTCTTGAGAATAGAAGCACAAGTTTTTGGAGAATGTACGTGTTTTACGAAATCGGCTTTGATTTTCAATAATCGTCTGGTGTATGAAATTAGAAGCTAATTCTTTTTGGATAGCAATTTTTTTATCAGTGCACCAGCCGGTTTCAGATCGATGTGAAAATTATTATAGACAACCTTTCCTGACGGATCGATAATGACTGTCCAGGGGGTGCCACCTGATCGGTAGTTTCGCATTATCGCCGGTATGTCATGCGTCTGATGATTTCCGGCCGCATGCGCCATGGGGATCTTTAGATTATATTTTAGCTGGTTTTTCCGAAGCTTATCTTTTGTATTGATACTGAATCCTTCAAATACTGTTTGAATTCCCACAAATTTGACGCCATCGGTTTCTTTAAATTTTTCAGTTAGCTTCTTGAGGGTTGGGAACCCAACCCTTTGACAGCCCGGTCACCAGTCCTGAAAAAAATAAAGGTAGACGACCTTGCCCCGGTAGTCGCTGAGCCTGAATGATTCGATCTTTTTTCCATTGCCGTCAATCCAGTCGGTCAGATTCAGCTGCGGAGCCGGCTGACCCAGTATGCCGTATCGGCTGTCGGCCGATGCTGCCGGAATTTCGAAAGGCGTATTTGAATCAAAAAAGCCGCCGATGAAAAACACTAAAGTGCCCATCAAAAGTAGGGCTGCAAAAATTGCGTATTTGAATGTGAACTGCTGCTTCAATTTCATTGGATACACCTCAACTTTTTCAGTTAAACTGCGTTTAAAAACACAGCA
>CAMYJP010000588.1 GCA_947258675.1 uncultured Desulfobulbaceae bacterium
GGCGAAAACGGCAATCCGGGTATGATGTTTCAATTGGCGGAAATCGCTTTTACGAGAGCACCAAGCTCCTTGAAGGTACAGTTACTGATGGCGCAAGCGAAAAGGGAACAGGGACAGTTCTTGGAAGCGTTGGATATTTTTTCCAACCTTTTACAAATTTGGCCTGAAAATACTCACGCATTAACCCAGTCAGCAGAAATTCTATATAGCATCGGTCAGCTTGATTCGGCGTTGGATTTCTGTGAAAAACTCCTGGTAAAAAAGCCTCAACAGCCTGCTGTTCTTCTTTTAAAGGCCCGTATACTTTGGACCATGGGACAATGGAAAGACTCAACGGTTTTATATGACAATTTTTTGAAGCCGCCGATTAATAAATTGTTGGCAGAGCAGTTGATGGCAAAGGGAATCGTTCTTGATCTAGTCCCGGAAAGCACCTTTTGGAGCAAAATCACCTTTACCAAGGGGAAGCCCGCGGAATTGACGGCAGTTGTTATGGCTCCTTCATATTTGAGTGATTGGTCAGAGGAAAATCGAGACGTTTCTGTGCTGGCTTCGCCATATTACGCACTATATAAGTGGCAACAGAGGTTTGCCAGAGAACTGGAAGTCAGGCATTCGGTACAGAGGCGAGAATATAATAATTCAGCAAAACTTTATGAGACATTGATTGAGGACTTCGATGACAGTGAATCCCTGCTTTTTGATCTGGCTGGGATTTATAGTCGATTAGGACGGCTGGGGGAAGAAGCTGCATTGTATGAAAGGCTTCGTCTTTTAAATAATGTATTTCCGGGATTAAATGATGCCCTGCAAAGAAATCGGTTGAAACGGCGTCCTCGATTTTCTTTTAATTACGGCCAACTCGAAGAAAGTGGCTGGGATGACTATAAAGCCATGAAGCGAAAATCAGCAGAGATAACGACCTGGTTTTCACCTTACAAGCAACATGAAATTGAATTTAATATATCACGGCTCAATTATCGGGCAACCAATACATCCGATGAATTATGGGCAAAGCGTGCCGATCTGAGGTATCATACAATTATTACCCATGGGTTGTCAGCAGAGCTTGCGGTCGGCCTTGAAGCGCATGAGGACGGTTACCCGAATACCGAGCTTTTTTCTCTATCTTTGTTAGGAAAAATAGGTGACAAATTCAATGGACACCTGGTATTAAGCCGGGACGTTGTTGCAGATACAATTGCCAGTTTACAGAGGAATATCGTCTCCAAGGATTACGAGGTCGGCTTTGCTGTTGATTTTTTGCCTAGGTTGATTGCGGGCGCAGACTCTGGTTTCAGGGATTATTCTGATGATAATTATACGGAAAGATACTCCCTGTGGACGTCTTATATTTTATTTTTTGAGCCAACTTTTCTGCAATTCAATTTCAGCTATAATTTTGAAGACTCCCGGCATGGCCCAAATCCTGGTGCGCCACTGGCAGACGGTTTTGCGGTAAATGATCATCCCTATTATACACCGGATGAATATTGGCAAAACCGCTTTTCTCTGTTTTTCAAACACCAGTTATCTGACGATACTTTGAGCCGAGGGATTCCAAGGTACTACACTTTGGAATATACCCTGGGCTATGATTCCGGTGGAAATGAGTTTTATTCAGGAAAAGCAAGTCTATTTGTAGAGTTAAGTAATCATTTTATTGTGAAGGCAATGGCCGAAGCCAGTGAACTGGAGAATTTTGAAAGCAACGAATTATTCCTGTCGCTGATGTATCGCTGGTAATTTATTTAAGTGAAAACGAGGTTTGAAATGGTAACACGAATACCTATATCGCGAAGAGGTTATGAAAAGATGCGTCAGGAGTTGGACCGTCTTCAACGACATGAACGATTTGACGTTGTAAAGGCAATAGAAGTGGCCAGAGAACATGGTGATCTGAAAGAAAATGCCGAATATCATGCGGCAAAGGAAAGACAAGGCCATGTTGAAGGCCGAATCATTGAACTAACAGATAAAGTGAGTCGGGCGGAAGTTATAGACTGCTCGACAGTTGATTGTGAACGGGCAGTTTTCGGGACGGTGGTTGACCTCCTGGACCTTGATACGGATGAAGAACTCACGTATCAACTTTTAGGACCGGATGAGGCAGATGTGAAAAGCGGCAGCATTTCAGTTATTTCTCCCCTTGGAAGGTCTATTATTGGAAAA
>CAMYJP010000589.1 GCA_947258675.1 uncultured Desulfobulbaceae bacterium
GAAGAAAATGCACCAGGTTTTTAAATCAAGACGGTGCGGTTGTCAGGTTGAAACATCAATTATACTCAAAATTCGGTTTGATTAATAATATCAGTAGAAACGGTCTGGCGTTCCGGTATTTGCAGGACATTGATCTGGAGTATAGAACTTCATCTGATCATTATGAAAATTCGTGTGAAGCCTTTGATGAAAACCCGGAAATCGATATATTTTTTGATATATACGGATTTTTCCTGCCAAGGATTCCCTGCAATATCGTCTGTGATTCTGTATCTACGCCCAGGAAGACAAACATGCTTCTGCCAATGAAAAAGTGCAGCGTCCAGTTTGGCAAACTTTCACCACACCAGCTTGCTCAATTGGATTTTTTTATCCATAACTATGCGTATGCCGATGAAACGCAAAATTCTTTGCATAAATTTGGACCACCACCAAGACACGAGATCGAAGTCTAACCCAAGGTTATGGTGATTCTCTAAGGAAGTGGTTGCTATTTTATTGATATTTTTTGGTTAAATTTATTCTTTTCCATTGAAAATTCACTGTAGTGCCACGTAACTAATCTGAAAATTTTCTCATTACTGCAAGATAAAAACCCAGTAGACATCGTCTCGATGTCTGTCGATGTCTAACCCCACACCTACCGATGTCCTCTAGCAAAACTCCATTTTTCAGCCTATCTTGATACCAACATTATCGGCAAACCGGTATAACTGCCTTGCTGCCGTATTATCCCAAAAAAAACAAGGAGGAATTAGTATGAAGAAATCGGCAATCTTTGCAACTGTCTGTATTTTTACAATGGTTTTTGCAGCATCCATTGGGCTTAGTACCGCTGCGACCACCGGCCCTGAGGAAATTATTTTGAAAACAGAGGCGGCAAAAAAACCGGCCTTTTTTCCCCACGCTGTACATCAACAGAACAAGGGTTTAACCTGTGGTGACTGCCATCACTCTAAAGACAATGAAGGGAAACGGGTAGATTTCAATGAAGAACAGGAGATTAAACTCTGCATCCAGTGCCATAACGCCAATGATATGGAGAATTTAAAATTAAACAGCTTCAAACTGGCAGCCCACAGGCTCTGTAAAGACTGCCACAAGGCCAAAGCAAAAGAAGGGATAAAAGCCCCGACTAAATGTACCGGCTGTCATAAAAAGGATATACAGTAGTCAGTATATTTCATTTCTAAAAAGAGGGCTGTCGATTCTCGGCAGCCCTTTCTGTATCGAACCTTTCACCGCTCTTCTCTGATTTCCCATGGCATACCAAGTTTTGGCAGAAGTTCCATAAACGGATACGGATCCAGTTGCTCAACATTATAAATACCGGGTTTTCTCCATATGTTGTTTTGCAGCAATAACGCCGCTATCACAGTTGGAACCCCGGCCACATATGAAACAGCCTGAGAACCGACTTCCTGATATGTTTCCTGATGGTCGCAAAGATTATAGATAAAAAGTTCTCTTGCCATTCCTTCATTTATCCCTTTTATAAGGCAGCCAATGCAGATTTTTCCCTGATATCCGCTCCCCAGGGAGGAAGGATTCGGCAATATTGTTTTAAGCATTTTCAGCGGTATTACATCGCAGATGACACCATCCTCCGATTCAACAGGTATCGGCTCAACTGACAACATGCCGAGGGATTGCAGCTTTTTAAAATAGTCTATAAATTGCGGAGAAAACCCCATCCAGAATCGTATATGGTGTGTTTCTGGAAAATTTTTGTTTAATGAATGAAGTTCATCATGATCCATCAGATACATATCATGTTGACCGATTTCAGGAAAATCAAACTTTTGCTGAACTGAAAAAGAATCCTTCCTGTTCCATTTATTCTGCTGCCAGAAATACGCAGGACTCATAAGCTCACGCAGGTTTATCTCAGGATTGAAGTTAGTGACGAAGGGATAACCATTGCTCCCTCCATTGACATCCATTATGTCAATAGTATGAATATCGTCGAACAACTCTTTTTCAGCATAGGCGGAGAACACATT
Source organism: uncultured Desulfobulbaceae bacterium (assembly GCA_947258675.1). Next base: position 2,004 of record CAMYJP010000589.1, read on the forward strand.
TACCATACCAGGATCAGAACCTATACCGAGAATCCCGGTTATTGCTTTTTCTACAAATCTCTCATGATAGTCCCACTGCAATCCATACCAGTACCTGTCATCAGGATCATGCCATGTCTCGGTGGGTATCTCCGGAACAGCAGTGTCTATATAGTGGGTTTCAGTTGC
>CAMYJP010000590.1 GCA_947258675.1 uncultured Desulfobulbaceae bacterium
AATATGACGGAAGAAAAACAGATCATGCCAAAGTCAAGGGCCACAAGAATTGCTGATGCAATAGAGGATTTTGCACATGCATTCAATGCCATTTTTGATGACAGTAAAATAGTGGCTGAAGAAGACAGCTCGCTTGAAGATTTTCTTGAAGAGCTGCGAAATGATTTAAAAACTGCTGTCCAGGAGGGCTTTGGGTCAACCATGAGTGATGTAGACAGTGGTTTCGGGATTGCCTTTGATTTCGGCACTGCAGCAAACCGGGTCTTTGACTTTAGTCTTCTTGATAAATTTAATTTAGTAAAGAAGCTGACGAAAGAAGGGAATGAAGTGAATGAACTGTTTTTTGGTTTGGACCGGAAGGATGATGACGGGCTTATCGAGAAAATACTTATGTCATTGGAAACTCATGAAGATTTTTTAAAGGACATAAGGGGAACAACAGGGGTTTTTGTTGATGTGTCAGCATAGACAGATAATTACAAATATCAAATTACAAAAACAGCTTACCTTGAATCCTAATATCCCTGACCCCTTGGACCCTATTCTGTAACGTTATCAAGCACAAGCTGTTTCATTGCCTCAATAAACATATCTGATGTATTAAGCGCTTTGCATCTGCGAAGTTGTATACCATGTTTTTCGGCAAGTTCCTTATACAGAATGTCTATTTCATAAAGTGTTTCTATATGGTCCGAAACAAAACTGATTGGAACTACGAAAAGGTTTTTGCATTCTGATTTTGAAATATTTTCTATTGCCTCTTCAGTTGAAGGTTCCAGCCACTTCACAGGACCGGTCTTGCTCTGGAAGGAGAGATGGTATTTCAGGTCAGCATAATTATAGGGAGACTCACCCAGCCTCCTTAAAACCCTTTCAATAGTTATTTTTATATGGTCCAGATAGGGGTCGCCTTCATCAATAAAGGACTGCGGCAGGCTGTGAGCGCTGAAAAGAATATGAAAATCCTTGCCCTCGTATTTGGAAATTCCTTCAGCCATAAGCTCTGCAAGTGAATCAATATAAGGGGGATAGTCATACCACTCGTTTATGTATGTAATATCAAGACCTTTGTCCTGAATATAATTTTTTAAATCAGTAACTGACGAGCCGGTTGTGGCTTTAGAAAAATGGGGATAGAGAGTAAGCACAATCAGGCGGTCAACTTTATCCTCAAGAATATGATCAACTGTGCTTTTAGTAAAAGGGTGCCAGTAACGCATAGCGATATAAACTTTAAACCGGGTTCCGGTTTCCGTGTCCGGGTTTCCGTCTTCCCTGTTCAACTCTTTTTCAAGAGCATGGGCCTGGGCAGTTGTTAATTCAAGTATGGGAGATTTGTTTCCTATCTGGCTGTACATGGCTATTGTTTTTTTTGAACGGAATGTTGAGATAAGCCACGCTATGGGTTTCTGGAGAAAAGACGGCCCCAGTCTTATTATGTCCCTGTCAGAAAAGAGATTGAAAAGAAAAGGCCTTACAGCTTCGAGAGAATCAGGGCCGCCCAGGTTAAGAAGCAATACACCTGTTTTATTTTTGATAATAGTCACTTGTAATCTACCGTATTAATTAAATGGGATTCTAAGTACTTTAATGAAAAATTGTAACTAATGTAAACCGGATATATCTACTGGACAGGCAGTTGATATGACGTACTTGTCATGGCAGTTTCACTTCCATTATCCAGGATATGTAAAAAAACATCGGTAACGTCTTTATCAAAATGTTTGCCTGCATATTTTCTCAGTTCTGTAATGGCATAATCTTTACCCAATGAAAAGCGGTATGGCCGGTTGGAAATCATCGCATCATATGAATCAGCAACACATAATATCCTGGCCAGAAAGGGGATGTTATCTCCCTGAATACCATCGGGATAGCCTGAACCATCAATCTTTTCATGGTGTGATCTGATAATGGGAAGTATATTTCTCAATCCGTTTATCGGTCTTAAAATATCTTCACCTTTAACAGGATGCTGCCTGACTATCGTTGATTCAAATCCTGAAAGCTGACCAGGCTTTTCCAGTATCAAATCAAAGGTCCCGATTTTTCCTATGTCATGCAGGAGCCCTGCCGTTTTCAGGTTTTTGATGTCCCTGTCATTCAATCCCATCTCAATTGCTATTAAAACAGAATACTCAGTGACTCTTTCTGAATGTCCGAGTGTCCAG
>CAMYJP010000591.1 GCA_947258675.1 uncultured Desulfobulbaceae bacterium
AACTTGCACGGCGCGGTGTTGAAGCTCATATCTTTGAAAAAGACAATATACTTGGAGGCAAGCTGTCTCAGGTTATTCCCTGGGAGCGGCTGCCAAAGGCCATCTGGGATTCTGAAATCGAGCGTTTCATGGGCATGAAAAACATCAAAGTCAACTTTGGTGTTGCTATGACCAAGGAGAAGTTTGCCAAGCTGAAAAAAGATTATGACCATATCATCGTCGCCGTTGGCACCCATCAGCCAAGGATTATTCCGTTTCCCGGTCATGAGAAGGTGGAGCCGGCCCTTGATTTTCTCAAAGAAGCAAAAAGCGACAAACCCCCGAAAATAGGTAAACAGGTGGTTGTTATCGGTGCCGGGAACGTCGGCTGTGACGTAGCCTGTGAAGCCTATAAACTGGGAGCAGAAGAGGTAACCCTGGTTGATATTCAGAAGCCGCTTGCTTTCGGTAAGGAGAAGGAGGCTGCCGAGGCCTTGGGAGCGACTTTCAAATGGCCGGTTCAGACTAAGGAAGTCACGGATGAAGGCCTGATCGATGCAGCCGGACAATTGATTCCGGCTCAGACTGTCATTATCTCAATCGGAGATGTTCCGGCCTTGAAATTCCTTTCCGATACTGTTGAGGTGGTAACAGTCGGTGGCGCCGCCTGGATCAAGACCGATGCCACAGGACTTACTTCAGATAAAAAAGTCTCTGCAGTCGGTGATGTCGAACGTCCTGGTCTTGCAACGAACGCGCTTGGTGCTGGAAAAAATACAGCAGAAGCGCTGGTCGCCAGATTTAAAGGCGAGGAGTACAAGGCCTTTGCTAAAGACCTCATCTCACAGTGTGATCTGACTACAGCCCATTACTCTCCAGAGCCCAGGGCCGGAAGAACAGCGGAAGAAGAAGCTGATCGGTGTTTAAGTTGCGGCAGTTGTCGTGACTGTCATCTCTGTGAAACCATCTGCCCGACCCAGGCCATTTCCAGGGAAAAGCTCGAAGACGGCTCATTCCGCTATGTCTCCGACGATGATAAGTGTATTGCATGCGGTTTCTGTTCCGACACGTGCCCCTGCGGCATCTGGGTGATGCAGGCATTTTAGTAGCATTAATTTCATCATGGCCAGTGCATGAAATCCGGATAATCTATTTGTTATGGATTATCCGGATTTTTTTTCCTGAAAGAGCATTAGTGCAGGGAGTGTATATGGGATTATGAGTCGGATTTCAATTTGGTAAATTGAGTTTCGTTTTTGCAGGTAGGAACTCATCCGAATTGATGTTGAAGCTCAATCAGATTGAATGTTTTTGGTTTTCATGAGGTGTGAGACCTGGGGTTTTTCCGCAAAAATGGACCGTTTCCGCTTTTCCGGATTAATAATGCATGAAAATATGGTATAATTAATAATAGTTATTAAGAAATTCTTTAAAAGTGTTTTGATTTCAAGTTGTTATATTTTTGCTTGGAAGTATGGTATACATATTGCTTTAGTTTAAGTTATAAGGAGTATGTGAGATAAGATGGGAAAGGATATGTATTGAGAGTATGGCTGTAAATTTTAATGTATGTGAAAGAAGATTCGGTGAGAAAGATATAAGCTTTACGGACATAGAGTCATTCCAAAGAAGTTGCTCGATTTGTAATAAACGGTTTTTTTGCAAAAACAGCTAAATGTGTAATACATTAATTATGACTGTGTTTCAGTGAGTTAAAAGTTTTTCGAATTTATAATAAAATATAATGGTTGAAGAAGGTTGAAGTAATGAGTGGGCTATGTAAAGGCAGGAAAGCAGTGATTATTTTGCTTATGGCAATAATATTCACTCTTCTGTCGGTTTCTGGTGTTTTAGCCATTTTGGGCAATCCGCACTGGAAATATAATAACATCAGCTGTAAATCCTGTCATATCAGTTACGCACCCTGGGATGAAGTCCCAGAGTGGGATGCACATATTGAGCAGGATGATGACGATACGAAAAATAATGTGGATTGCCTGAGCTGCCACAACGGAATTGATGCGGTCAAGGTTGTCACTCATTCCAGTCTGCAGACAGATAATTCTTACGGAGACTGGAGTGTTGAATGTATTGCCTGTCACAGTGCCCATAATCATGACCAGTTTATGTGGTACGGTCCAAGAGCTTTTCTCTTTCAAGGTGTATCAACCGGTTTGACAAGTGATACCAT
>CAMYJP010000592.1 GCA_947258675.1 uncultured Desulfobulbaceae bacterium
CATTTAGAAAACAATGGGTAAAAGAACAGAAAAGAAGGTTGGCAATTTCAATGAACCTATATTTTATTAACCAGAAAACCAGACTGAAACAGGCTATATCACTTGTTGAAGCAGTTGGGCCACCAGCTGTTCTTAAAAGAGGATATTCGATACTCCGTACAATCCCGGATGGTAAGGTAATCCAATCCAGTAAACAGACCTTTATTGGACAATCCCTTGAAGTGTTGATGCAAAAAGGTAAGGTTGAATGTGAGGTCAATAAAATTTACAAAAATGAAAAATAAATAAAACAAATTTAACCAAAACAAGGAGTATTGTAATGAAACGATTGTTATTGCTTTTTTCTATTCTGATATTTTTCGGTTTTGGCATCAGCAGTTGCGGTTATAACATCATTCAACAGAACGATGAAGCAGTGATAGCTGCCTGGGGTGACGTAGAGGCAAGTTACCAGAGAAGGACCGACCTGATTCCCAATTTGGTAGAGGTGGTTAAAGGATCAGCATCCCACGAAAAAGAAACACTCACTGCAGTAACTGAAGCCCGTGCCAAAGTAGGCAAAGTGCAAATAGGCTCCGATGTTTTGAACAATCCACAAGCCTTTACTCAGTTTCAGCAAGCTCAAAGCGGCCTCAGTTCAGCACTATCGCGCCTTATGGTCGTTGTGGAGCGTTACCCGGATTTAAAGGCAAACCAGAACTTTCTCGACCTGCAGCACCAGTTGGAAGGTACGGAAAACAGGATAAACGTCGCGCGTGTTCGCTTTAATGAAAGCGTACGAGTATTCAACACCTCTATCCGCACTTTTCCTAATAATCTCACCAATAATTTTCTTCTAAAGCTGCCAAGACGAGAACCATTTAAAGCTGAGGCAGGTGCCGAAAAAGCGCCACAGGTCAAATTCTAGAAAACCTAAAATTTAAGAGTAACTCTCTATTTAAAAAGCATTTTGCGATCAAAATTGAGAAAATTGGGATAAAAAGATTCGATGAATCCGGCATTAATAATTTCCACCGTTTGATCCGCCTCAGATGGAGAATTTGGAAATTTTGGCTGAATATTTTACGTGCCAATCTGTCCAAAGATGTAAATAGAGAGCGATTTTTTCCATCAATAATGAAATTTTATTCGTGAATCTAACAATGCGAATTATATCAAAAATAAATGTTGTTTTTCGTTTTCTCGCTTCTATTATTACATGCATTTTTCTTTTAATCGACAAACGGAGACAAGACTTGAGAGAGCCCTTCAGTCCTTTGATCTATCTGATTCAACGCAAATAGCAATTCTAACAATACCTTCCCTGGAAGGTGATGCTCTTGAAGATTTCAGTATTAGAACCGTTGATCAATGGAAAATTGGCCAAAAAAGTAAGGATAATGGAGTTCTTTTACTCGTATCCAAAAAGGATCGAAAGATCAGAATTGAAGTCGGCAGGGGGTTGGAAGGAGTGCTAACCGACCTCTTAAGCGGTAGAATAATTGACACGGTTATCACACCATATTTTAAGGCTGGTAATTTTGACAAAGGGCTTGAAGCTGGTGCATCAGCGATTATACAGGCGACGCGAGGTGAATTCAAGGCAGGCAAATCAGACCAGAGATCCCGTCGTGGAAAAGAACCTTCGCCGTTATTTAAGTTCTTATTTTTCAGTATTGCTCTGATCGCTTTTCTGGGAAATATCTCTCGTCCACTGGGTGCGGTAGCGGGTGGACTTGTTTTCCCTCTGGCGTTTCTTCTTGGACTCCCTCCAACTTTTGGTTTGCTGACTCTGCTGGTGCTTATCCCTGCTGGGGCATTGGGGGGATTTGCATTACCTCTTCTGTTGTCTGGTTTTTTCAGACACAGTGGCAGAAGTGGTTATTACGGAGGTGGTTTTGGCGGTCACAGATCTGGTTTGGGTGGCGGTTTCGGCGGAAGCAGTTTTGGTGGTTTTGGAGGAGGAGGATTCGGTGGCGGCGGCGCTTCCGGAGGTTGGTAACTATGGAAAAAGAGACATTTTTCACAGAAAAAGATAAAAAAAACATAAAAACCGCAATAAATGAAACCGAATCACGCACGGCTGGTGAAATTGCGGTCATGGTGGTGAACCAAAGCGATGATTACCCGGAAAGTTTGATACTTGCAGGTGTAATTTTAGGTATTCTTCCAGCTTTCTGTATCACAACATTATTATTTAATGATACAATCTGGATTTTTCTGCCAATTGCTTTTTTATGTTCAATTTTGATGGGCTGGTTAGTCAATTACCTGCCGTCAATAAAACGTTTTTTCACTCCAAGTGCCCGCTTAGAAGATCAAGTCTATGATAGAGCCCTATCAGCATTCTATGAAAAAGGATTATACAAGACCCGCGATGAAACCGGAGTTCTTTTTTTTATATCACTTTTTGAACATAAGGTTTGGGTTCTCGCAGATAAAGGTATATATGAAAAAATAAAACAGGATAATTTACAGCAATATGCCAGAGAGGTTGCAATGGGAGTTAAATCCGGAAAAGCCGCCGATATTCTCTGTCAGGAAATTAAAAAAATTGGTGATATCCTTGCTCAGAATTTTCCAATAAAACCGGATGACATCAATGAGTTGTCCGATGATATTATTTTAGGATAAAATCTGTTCAAATCACGCTTTTCTAGCATTCTTGCATATAGAAATTGCTGAATTTAACGGTTCGCAAAAGCAGTTTCCCGAATAAAACGACTTTTTCGTATCGATCAATAATAACCTTCTCCAAATAATAACGGCCGCGTATATTGAAATACGCGGCCGTTTCCTTCAAAACAATCAACCTAACAAATAAAATCAACAGCCAAAGGCCTTCTGCAACGGTGGAACAGCCTGTTTTTTGCGGCTCATCATTCCATCAACCCACATAGACTGTCCTTCCACCTTACCACCAAAAGCACCTTCAATGGTGGCAGGATCGTCGGAAACTACCAACAGATCTGTTCCCTCCTTTACGACATCAGTAAGCATAAAGAGAACTGAATGTCGGCCATCAGCTTTTACCTCGCCTACTGCATTGAAAAGATCATCACGGATATCCGCTATTTGATCGAGGGTAGCAAGTTCGATCTGACCAATACCCACTTTTTTGCCATTCATATCGAAATCTTTATAATCACGGAAAATGAGATCTTTGACAGAAATTCCTTCTACTGAAGATTTCGCCTTCAACATCTCCATAAATAATCC
>CAMYJP010000593.1 GCA_947258675.1 uncultured Desulfobulbaceae bacterium
CTTCGGTTTTTCATGACGGCCAAATTCATTACGACAAACTCAATGCTCTGAAAACCAAGGTTGGGTCCAGTCGGCTCGTGCTTGACTTGAGCTGCAGATGGCGCAATGATGATTATTATGTTGTCACCGATCGCTGGCAGAAATTCACGGATTTTTTACTTGATCGACAGTCGCTTGATCATCTCTCATCTTTCTGTGATGAATTTCTTATCCATGGAGTTGATGTGGAAGGCAAATGCGGCGGGGTTGACCGGAAACTCATCGAGCTTCTGGCCTCATCGGTTCAAATCCCGACAACCTATGCTGGTGGTATAGCGAGCATGGCTGATCTTGAAAACATCCACGAAGCCGGGCGGGGACTGCTTGACGCAACTGTTGGCAGTGCTCTTGATATTTTCGGCGGCAGCGCCCTGAGTTATGATGAGGTGGTTGCCTTTCACCGGCAAATGATGCAGACATAAAAGAGCGGGAACGGTGTCAGAAAAAAAGCCCAACACTGATCTGTCAGAAGAGTATGTGGAAATCAAACTTCGGGTCTCGGATGATCGCTACCGGGCCTTCCAGCGTTGTGTCTGGATCCTCGTGAACGAGACGGGCAAAACTCAGATGGATATTGCCAAAGAGCTCATTGACGATTTTCTCGTTAAACATGGCTGCTAAAATGCTGAGGCTTGATCCGACAAATACATATTGCTCATATTAGCCTGTAATTAATATGAAAAAATACTAGGTGCCGACGAGGATACCTAACCAGTCGAGAGTAGTTCAAAATTTTCCATTACCAATTTTTTTTGCCCAGGCAGCACTTTTCTTGACCAGTTTCGCTCATTTAGATAAGATAAATAAATCTATTGTTTTATGAATCGTTTTTTTAATTTTTCTTCTGACGGTCAGTGAAGAGAAAATGAGCAACCGCGAAGCGCGTTTACGTAAAATTCGTACTTTCGTAAAAAAAATGCCAAGCCTTTCGACAACAGTCAGCAAGGTGCTTGAGATCTGTAGTCGTACTGATACCTCGCCAAACGATCTCAATAAAGTGATTTCGCTTGATCCTCGGGGTAATGGCAAAAATTCTAGCGGCTGAAAAGGGAGTTCCCCCAGGAGACCGTGAGGAATACTTTGTCGCAGGCCTGCTTCATGATATCGGCAAAATCCCATTTGGTGACGAGTATACGCATGTTCTTAGAAAAGCCGGCACTGAATATCTTGAACTTGCTGCTGTTGAACAGTTGCTCATGGATATAGATCACCAGGAAGTGGGCGCGCTTATTTCCGAAAAATGGACACTGAACCAGGCAATTACCGACTCAATCTGCAATCATCACAATCCTGAGGGTGCGGGCGAACAGTTCCGGCAGTTGGTATCCTTTGTTGCGCTCGCCGACATGTATGCCTGCATTTTTGATATCGGCTACGCCGGCAACAGATTTCCAAGTGAAGAGAGCATTGAAAAAATTATGGAACTTGCCGGTTTCAAGTGGGAACAGCTATCCACTATGGCAGCCATTGTTGATGAGGAGATTCGTAAGGCGGAAGTCTTCTTGCAAGTCTAAGAGAGACACTTCTCAGTTCAACTTTGAATAAATCTCCGTATAGACCTTCAGCCGATGTATTTGCATAGTTTTGTATCCTGAACGGTACATAAGGATTATCACATTTGAAAAAACTCAAAAAAGCGGTACTACTAGTTACAGAGTCAAACTTCTTTCTTGCGAGTCAAGTAGGCATCTATGATTAAGGTGAAATTTTACGGGGTCCGCGGCTCAATACCTACACCGGGACCAAAAACCATGAAGTATGGCGGAAACACTGCCTGCATTGAACTGAGATTTCCCGAGGTGGGAAGACACATCATAATAGACGCGGGTTCAGGGATCAGGGAGCTTGCCAATGATATGCTCATAAATGATCTTCCCAATGGCGTTATTTCCACCCAGATTTATCTGACCCATACCCATTGGGATCATATCATGGGATTTCCGTTTTTTATCCCGGCTTATATTCCCGGAACCGAAATCAAGGTCTATGGCCCGGTAACCTATGAGGATGAAACCCTCGATGAGGTAGTCGGAGGCCAGATGAAATACCGTTATTTTCCTGTCAATTTGGGTGAACTGGCCGCCAAGATAGAATATTTCCGTTTAAAAGAAGTGCCGCATATTGATCTTGGAGATGGCATCAGCCTCTCAACCAAAATAATCAACCATCCCATTACTGCACTGGGTTACCGTTTTTCCTATAAGGACTCTGTGTTTTGCACCGCCTATGACACTGAACCGTTTCGAAATCTCTTTGTGACGGATCCGGAAGATCCCTCCTATGATGAATTCATGGCCCTTGAGGGAGAAAATGCCGCCCAAGAACAGAACAGGGTTTTGGAGGAGTTTTTTGCCGGGGCTGATCTGCTGGTCCACGATGCTCAATACACCAGAGAAGAGTATGAAAATGGAAAGGTGGGTTGGGGGCATACGTCAATTGAAGATGCAATTGCTGCTGCTGACAGGGCCGGTGTTAAAAAAATGGCCCTTTTTCATCATGATCCGGAACGTTCAGATGAAGAACTGGATATTATGGCTAAAAAGTATTGTCAGCAGGGCCGGGAGGGGGCGGAGTTGTTTTATGCCCGGGAGGGAATAGAGATAGAAATTTAAAGACGAGTACACTCCATTTTTGTATCAATTGATTTTTGCACCTATGCATCCAGGGCCGTCGTTTCTATCGGCCCGCCTGCTTGTGTTAATTCTGAGGATGAATCCCTTTGGGAGATATTTATGTTTATATGCCGTTTTGTAATCCATCTACTGCTGTTCACCCTGGTGGTGGCAGGGTCTGTTCAGGCTAAAGCCAAACCTCTTGAGTTCGATGCCGGCCGGAACCGTCTCATTGCCTATATGCTGAGCCATCAACTGCCGGCCCAACATTTTGCCCACAAAGCGCTGGATGATAATTTGTCACTTGCTGCTTTTGAGTTGTATATTCGGCAGCTTGATCCGAGAAAACGTTTTCTGC
>CAMYJP010000594.1 GCA_947258675.1 uncultured Desulfobulbaceae bacterium
GATTTTCAATAAGTTAATTTGGTCCGACAAGCATTATATTTTTTCCGAAATCCATATTCTCTGTGAACTCAGTGTCTCGAACGACCATCGGCAGTGGGCGGTGAATAGAAAACAAAAATTTTAATCTGAAGGGCGTCCCTTATCAACCGGTACCCCAAGCGCCTTCTTTCCCTGCGCCCTGCGCCTTTCACCTTTTGCAGCCATAGACCAATTGATAATCATTCCTATTCTCCAATAATTCTGAATTCTTAGAAGTCATAGGACCTATTTAATCAAGTACTAAAAAGGACTTTATTGATATGTTTACCAGATATTCGAAAATTCGCCGGCTATCTACCATGATTTCCAGCTTTGAGTTTGAGTCTCAAAAATTTATTAGCCACAGACGCACACGGACACACACAGACAAAGCCAGGGATGGGCAAGCCAATATAAGGACTTTATGTTGCAGCGAACACAAAAGGAATTTCAAAACTTGAAGTCACAATTTGTGACCTCAAGTTGAATTAAGATCTGAGCGAGGGCGATGATGGCCAAAAAAGATATAAAAGAAGTGACAGTTCCCATTAAAAAAATCTCCGGCAAAATTTATCTGATCCGCGACCAAAAAGTTATGCTGGATTGGTATCTAGCAGAACTCTATGGTGTCGAGACTGCCCTGCTGAAAAGAGCTGTAAGACGTAATAGAGACAGATTCCCAAACGACTTCATGTTCGAACTATCAAAATCTGAATTAGATGACTTGAGATGCCAATTTGGCACCTCAAGATGGGGAGGGACACGCTACAGTCCCTTTGCTTTCACCGAGCAAGGGGTCGCGATGCTCTCCAGCGTGCTCAACAGCGAAAGAGCCATTCAGGTCAATATCCAGATTATGAGGACCTTCACTCAGCTCAGGAACATGCTATCCACCCACGATGACCTCAAACGCAAAATTGAGGTCATGGAGGAAAAATACGATGAACAATTTCGGATCGTCTTTGAGGCCATCCAACAACTTTTGGAAGAGGATCAAAAGCCGAAAAAGAAAATCGGTTATATAAAAGAAGGTCAAACCAAATACGGCAAAAGAGGAAGGAAAAATTGATTCGGCACAATCAACTCAACAAACAATTTCAACTTGCTAAACAAATCCGGATGCTAAAACGTCAAACAGCATCGAAACTAGGTACAATATCTTTATTTTTGGTTATCTTGTATGCATCAGGCTTTGCTCATGCGGGTTCACTCGAACAGAAGCTTATTGACGCTGCTTTCATGGGCAAGATCGAAATAGCCCGAAGTCTTATAGATCAGGGTGCCGATATCAATGCACGTGATGAGTCGGGAAATACGGTATTGCTGACTGCTGTCCGTCCGTACGGAACCAAAATGGTCAGGCTGCTTGTTGACCGCGGTGCCGATGTCAATGCCGCCGGTGCCTTGGAGGATACTCCGCTTATAAGCGCCTCCAGAAAGGAGCTGCCGGATATCGTTCGGATTATTCTGGATGCCGGTGCCGATCCAAATCTCGCTAGAAGCGACGGATCTACAGCTCTCATGGAAGCTTGCATATTCGGGCACCGCGAAGTTGTCGAACTCCTTGTGGATGCCGGTGCCAATATTTCTACCAAAGATCAATTTGGTTTTACTCCGCTTGCGGTGGCGGTGAAAAACAATCACACGGATATCGCCAAATATTTAAAGGAGAAGGGAGCCACCAAATAGAGCCGGTTGTCTTCCATAAAATCTCCTGTTCTAACTGTCACCTTTTAGAATAATATCGTAAAAAGAAATTTGGTATGAGGATATGGGGGTCTTGCTTATATCCGAATAAGCATATACGTAATTTTATAGGCGTTTGTGAAATAAATACACATAGAATGATAAAAATACATGTGATGATAGCTGATCGCCCAACCTTTAAACCACTGGGATCAGAATTTTTAGCCGGCGCAAACAAATATTAAGTGGCATCGAAAACTAGTCTATAGCAAATAGAACGTCTAACGAAGGGGGAGATACTATTCACTATTCACAATTCAAGCTTTGGCCCCTTATTGACAACCGGCGGTGAGCAGGGCGGCAGTGCGAGGGAAAAAAATTGGCATGGGATATGAATTTAAGCAATTTGAAATGAGAAATGCATTTATTCTTGGCCCATAACCCCGCGTCCCTAT
>CAMYJP010000595.1 GCA_947258675.1 uncultured Desulfobulbaceae bacterium
AATTTTTATCTTTTTTTTCCTTTACTCCACCTATGGGCTAGGTTGTCTTATCGCCTCTTTCATCTTTAAGAAACATACTAATGGTTGGGCTTATATAACAACCCTGGGCATAACCGGATGGCTTGTCTATGGCGGCGTGTTGAACCTCTTCCAAATTGTTTCACCTCGAGTTCTCAAGCTTTCACTGATCGCGGGTTGTGCTTCTGCTTTGCTGTTCAGCTACCGATCCTTTCAGAAAAACCACAAGCCAACTCAATCAGGTAAGGCCCACCCTTCCCAAAGGGATTTACTCCGAAGAAAAATCAACATGGCAGATCTTTTTTATTACCTGTTGATTGTTATGGTTTTGTTTTTTTGTGTATACAATCTTATACCAACGAGTGTCTTTAACTACCATGACGACTTTCATTATTATCTTCACCAACCTCTTCAGCTGCTGGCGACTGGTGGATTCCCCGTTAATCCATTCTCGTCATTAGGTTACAACAATATGGGGGGGCATGATTTCATGCAGGCTTTTACCCTTCTGTACTTTGATGTTCACTATGCTAATACATTTGATGCAGTAATTTGTTTTGTTCTTGGGTTATGTCTTCTCATCGAATTTGGCAAGAAGAAGGGGGTCAGTACCGGAGTAATTGCGGGGGCGGCAACTTTGTACATTGTTGTTAATCCACAAATAGTTAATACATCATCTGTTTATTCCGGCTCATTGATGATCATCGGCCTTTTAATTTCAAGTTGCATGGAATCGCAGCAAAAAAATAATTTCAGATCAAAAATTCCTGTTGCTCTCTTTTTCTGTGCTCTTGCGACATTAAAGGCTAATCTCATTATTTTTGCCGTGCTTTATTTTGTTATGAAATTTCTGTATGAAGTAATTTTCCTGGGATTCAGAAAAGCTGTAAAGTCCAACCTGATAACAGCAATTATCTCTGTGATACTTATTGCCCCGTGGTTGCTTACTCGATCTACAAAGTATTTTGATGTCTTGAATAGAAAAATCACAAAAGCCGGTCAGGTTGCAATGTCTGTTGTGCAACCTCAATCTGCACAAGCCGGCCAGATATTTTATCCAGCTATTCAGCAGCATGGAGTCCCAACGCCGGAGAGTCTCAGCCCCTTTTTATCAACCAGGGATTTGATATGGGGAAATACTTTTTCGGATTATTTGTTCATTCTTTTTGCGCTCATATTAACTACTGCATTATGCGGGTATTGCCATATAAAAAGAGTAGAAAAATTTCCTCTCAGTGAATCCATTTCAGTTTCAGCCGGCTCTCTTGCACTCATTGGCACTCTGTTTGTAATTGCAAAATTGATAGATCCATCTTCAGCAATACGCTATTCGATTCCGGTATTCATCGTTATGTTGCCGGTCAGCACACTCATTGCCGGCCTGTTTTCCAGAGATCAATCAGATTCAATACATGGCATTCTGTGGTCGGTAATAATTCTAATCCATATAATAGTTGGTGGAATGTTTTTAGGAACATTCTTCGATCGGGTTGATCGAATTAAAAGTGAGCGAAGTCTGCTTTCGTTTCCAGTAAACAGAAATTATGTACCTTTTGCCCAATATGCTTTGGGAAACGATCAAAAAGCATTCATTTCAGAAGCTCAAGCCACAGTTGAAAAAGACGCCCACATCCTGTCATGGATATCAACCCCCTTCCATCTTGATTTTAGCAGAAATAAAATTACAACCCTTGAGACCTTTGGAGGGATTGGCGGTCAATTTATTGATAAGCTTCCGCTCAACGAAGACTGCAAGACATTTTGGCAATTCTTTCGAGACCTGGGAATCGAATTTATCATGTGGGAATATAAAGGAACAGCTGTCAAGAATAAAAAATGGTATAAATCGATGTGGGGAAGCTTTGCAGAACAACCGTTGTATTTCATTGAGACCTTGCCGATTCTGGCACAGAAAACAAAGGTCATATATCATAACAAGTTTATTGTTGTTATGGATATTCGTGAATTTATCCCGCAGGAACCATGAGGAGAAAAGATGAACGTCGAACATCGAACGTCCAACGCTGAACATCGAATGAACCGTAAAACACCATAGAATAATTTGAATAAAACTAAAAAACCTATACGGTTTCCGGTAACTACAATACACCTGTCCTTTAATTCTTTTTATTCAAAATTGG
>CAMYJP010000596.1 GCA_947258675.1 uncultured Desulfobulbaceae bacterium
TTTTAAAATTGCGGGGTAAGCGAGGTATGTTTTTTTATTGAGCGGGGTTTTGGCGGGATACTGGCGGGGTATTTCAATTGTTGGAGACCTAAGTTTACAGTATCTGTACTTTTAAGAGTGCCAATTTTTTCCTGATACGTTGGAGATAGTGCAGGTTTCACCAAAGACATGGAAACCACAATATCTGGTATAGTGAGCATATTAAGAAAGACCCTGAAACTTACCAGTTGGTATTGTTGATAAGCTCAGGGCCTACGAATGTTGTGCTTAGGATAATTATCCTTGAACGGCGCACATCACGGGCAAGGGTACGCATTACCGTGGATTTGCAGATTGGATGCTCGGTTTTATCCGATGATCACGAGAGAAAGGTATGCGTGTCGTCTGGCAGTCTAAGTGTTATAGTTCCCATCCTTCCTCCTTTGAATATTCATTTGGTGAGTACATCCTTCAATCAAATGTAATTTGCTCTTCAGAGGGTTCCAATTCTGGAGGAAAATCGGTGAAAGGAAAAGGACGCTGGCTTTCGTTCAGAGTGATATATCGGAATATTCGATATCCATAGATGGAAATTTTGTTGGAAAACTGCCGAACCGACTCATTGGGTTTCCGGGTGCTGAAAAAGTAAATAAATTGAAAGACAACCACGACTTTAGCAATGACCAGCACGATTCCAAGGATGACAAGAAACAGAATGGTATAAAGCAATCGAATACCGATCTGTTTTCCGGAAACAACAGGTATTTGTTCTTTTTCTGTTTGTTCCTGAGATTCCTGGGTTGTCGTTTGTGTATTTTCACCGTTCGTTGATTCTGATGCCATGATACCTCCTTTAAGGTTGATCTTTCCAGAAAATGCGCCGTGATCCCCCATCTTCAGTGTGGGAGTTAAAGCGCAAGTTGTAAGTGAGCGCACCTTATAAATTTCAGGGCGTCTGAAAAGGCCGCTTGCTTGCCAAACGATTCACCTTGTTCAGATCAAATATCAGGACAGATTGAAATCAATAATTTCCACTATATCAGATATGGACTCAGACACAAGATGTAGTGGTGCTTCAGAATGAGTGTCCGGTCCACATAATGAGAATACATGCAAAATGGCGAAATTTCAGATACGTAGATGTAACCCCAACTCTGGCAAAAATGCATATATCGTAATCTGATATCACACGCTTAGAAGATTTAGATATAAAAAAACATGCTCAATTAAATTCAAATAGTCGGAATCCGCATGGTTAGCACAGTTTTGCCGGAGCCGGACGGGCCGATCATAAGAATATTGTAATCGATATAACCATTTATTCATTATTTAAATATTTATAAAGTTTCCGGCAAGTTGAATCGAAAGAACTCATTTCATTTTCCGTATGAAGGTGCCGACAGTAAGGCCCTCCATCATGGCCAATATTTTCCATTATTAATACTATAGGCTCTTTTTCACGGTTATTCTGATCCAAGCCGCATTAGCTCTCCGCCCAAAAGCCATAGATTATCGATGTGACTTTCAGTGGTTTTCCTATTCAGTTTATTTATTATTAGACTCCGGATGAAGGGCTCAAATATAGCAATAATCTGTCGGCCACAATCGATGTCTTCTGGCACCCCTTGCCATCGGTTAGGCCATTCGTAGAAGTCTGGGTAAAGTTTGGTTATTTCTGATTTCATCTGCAAAAATTCAATTGCATCAGCCGGTAAATGGTAAAAGTTTAATAGAGCAAAATGCTAATTGAATTAACTCTCAGGTTACAACAGAGTTAACATTTTGAACAGCTAAAAAACTTATGATATCCACTTGAAATCTAACATTTTCAACAAGTTACGATATTGGCAAGATAAGTGCAATTTGAGAAAACTGGAAATTATTTCGTATGCAAACTAACTTTAGATCCTAAGTAGATTTTTGTATAATGCAATTATGCTTGACTGCGATAAAGGACCAGAAAGTTCATGAATTGCCAATAGAAAGCATTAATATTTTTTGAGAAGACGTTCCTGATTGTAAAACAGTTTTCCCTATAATTTCCAAAATGGAATGTTATACAGCTAGGAAAACCGAGTTATAATCAAAAGTTGTGTTTAAGGAATTAGGTGGTGTATCCTCCGGGCGATTGTTTGACGGCAATTGCTCGGCATTTTAAACAACAAAATGAAAG
>CAMYJP010000597.1 GCA_947258675.1 uncultured Desulfobulbaceae bacterium
AAGAATATTTTATGGAAAATTATTGGATTAATTTTAACAAAAGCTATTTTTCATTTAAAATTCACTGCGACCTCCCGCCGGGGCGTAGGCCCTATGGGCCGGAGGCTGCGTTCTCTGCGGTTCGCTGAACTATTACCTTTTTCCTAATGGGGCACAGAAACCCCGCGGTGAAGCATGCAGCAATTTCACAGAGCAAAAAATAATTACTAAAGATATCTAACTTTAAGCTCTTCAACCCCAATTAGGGTTGACACCCGAAGAACACTTTTCTATTATAAAAAAATAACAAATTGAGCTTTAACGCCCAATTAGGGTAAAAAAATGATTGCAGATTTGAATCAAAATACTGTAGAAGTTATTCTGTCCAACGAGCTTGGCTATGAGCGCATTGCCATGGACAGTTCAGCTTCTTTTGCCAAAATCTTCGGATGTCCTGCCGATCGCATCGAAGATCTTAAGACCGTTGTGGCCGAGGCAGCCTTGAACGCCATGGAGCACGGTAACCAAGGGCGTGCCAATGCCAAGGTGACGATCTTTATGGATTTCAAAGATGATACCATCAATGTGGCTGTAATCGATGAGGGCAATGGCATCAGGGAATTCCCTCCAAAACCGGATATCGCAAGAATCATTGACAATATGGATTCGCCGATCGGATTTGGTTTATTTTTAATCAAGCAGCTTGCGGATCAAGTTGAATTCGCTAGAAGAACCGGCGGTGGCCATGTTGTGAAAATGGCCATTAAAATAAAGAATAGCGGATAAATTTAGGCCTTTAAGTGTGGGGTTTTTACCTTTTGTCGCTCCACCGCGGATTTTACCGCAAAAACGCAAAAATCGGAAATCAAAAAACGTATTCCTTTTTCTTTTGGTCATCTTCTCGCTTGTTCCGCAGCTGCGGAAGATGGGAGTGGGGGCTTTTGGTAATTTTCCCCCGATTGATCCAGTTGCAGTTTCAATAAGCAAACGGATTGAGAAAGCGCAGGGTGGAGATGCTGCACAGAAATGAAATCAAGCTCGAACAACACGGTTCCGTAGCACTGTTGGACATCCAGGGTGATATAACGGGCTTTTCCGAGCCTTTCCTGAACGAAGCTTACAAAAATGTCGACAAGCAGGGTGCGAGCAATATCCTGCTGAAGACTGAGAGAGATATCTACATCAACAGCGGTGGTATTGCGGTACTCATCCAGATTCTGGCCCAAACCAAACAAAACAATCAACTCATCGCAATTACCGGCATCTCCGACCACTTTAAAAAAATTTTTAGCATGGTGGGCATCACCAGGTTTGCCAAAATCTATGATACCGTGGACGAAGCCCTGGAGAAGATGACCTAACCCTACCCCGGACAAGCCGGGATTGACTATTGAATACTGAAAATTGAATATTCTCAATAGGTTGTAGAAGTTCCGAGATGTTCGGGAGGCGGACAATGCAACTTCCTTCATGTTTTCTTTTTCAAAACCTTTCTGCGCCCCAGATGGACAGCATCGCTGCTATTACGTTGGAAGAACAGTTCCAAAAGGGAAAATGGCTTTTTCACAAAGACCAGGAGGCCGATAACCTCTATTTGGTAAAAAAGGGCGCCGTTGAGTTGTTGATTAAGGTGCAAGATACGATCGAGATCCCCATTGCCATTATGCGACCGAACAATGGCTGCGTTGGCATTAGCGCCCTGGTGGATCCCTTCCGCTACACGCTGTCAGCCAGATGTACAGAGGACAGTACCTTGATCGTCATCAAGCGCGAGGACCTCCAGGCGCTTATGTGCAAAGACCACGAGTTGGGCTGCTTCATGATGAATAACCTGGCGCAAAAATTGCTCGCACGCCTTACTGAGAACCGCAAGGAGCTGAAAATTCATTTTTTGAACCTGGTTAGATCGGCGGCCTTTTAAAGGGGCTTTGGTTAAACGATGGGCCTTCATGCAGAAGTAAAACGGCTCAGGAACCAACTGAAAGAATCGGCGCATGTTCAAAACGAGCTGGATCGGCGGATTTTCTATCTAAAATGATCGGTTCCGGATTCCAGGTTCAGGGCTTGCCGTTCAAAGGTTACAACCGATTCAAAGACGGTGAAAATTCGAAATCCGAAACAAATTCCAATGACATAACTAACAATGACCGACAACTTACTCAGGTA
>CAMYJP010000598.1 GCA_947258675.1 uncultured Desulfobulbaceae bacterium
ATGTTATAGATATCTCAATAAAACCAAGTTGCCCTCTGCTTTGGATAGATAGCAACACCTCAGCTTTGAAATCTGGAAATGATGATATCACAAATTTTGGTGGTCCCTGGTAATTCCAACTTTGTTGGAGGTATATGCAATGCTTAATGGGTGGATTTATTAAAAATAGAAAGCAGAAACAGGAGCAAACTAAAGTTATTCTATCCTCTTGCCTTTTAGGTGATTTGTTCTACCAGTTCCAAAATCTAATGTTCCTGTGAATGATATGCTATCTGAAGGCATTTCTAAAGTAAAAAGGTAGTAAGTGCTGGAGGCGCCCATCATTTTTTTTAGTTGATTTCCCTGAACCTCGCCCTTAAAATCGTAAGCGCTGTCTCCGGTACCTAAATACTAAATATCAAACTATTTAGCCTCCAATGCGCTCTTCACCGAGAATCGCTGGATAATCAGAAAACAATTTGACTTATTACTATCTTTCTGCACATAATATTAGTTAGCGGCAACAAATTGTCTTCATTTCTCCGATAAGAGCAAACTCAGAGCAATCTGAGGACGCAAAGCCACGGATCCAAAGTTTTGGATGGCCGGGCTGCCGAAGAGACATTGAGGGTTTTCACAACATTGCAGACAGTATTGAAAGCCCATCTTCGGAAAAGAGGATGGGCTTTTATTTATGGTATCATCGGAGAATTGGCAGGACTTGCACGCAATCTAACTCTCTTCGTTCTCCCGGTTTTTTCATAAAATCTGAAAAGAGGAAAAAAGGAGGAATTATGAAAGAAACAAGAAGAAATTTTCTGAAAGTTGGTTGTACAGCAGTTGCCGGCACTGCTGTGGCAAGCGGCCTGAACCTGTTAAATGTAAAATTGGCTAAGGCAAGCTCTGCGCAACATCCCTACGGCTGGCCTGTCAATGGGTTGGATGTTGAAGCTACCAAGGATTTGGGTTATCAGGGCTACAAGGGTATCTCCCGTTTCAGCGCAGATGCTGGCAAACATTGTGCTTCGGCCACTTTTGGTGCCATTGTTGGCCAGTTGCAAGAAGTCGTTGGCGGTCCGTATAGCGAGATTCCGCTGGCTATGATGGAGTGGGCATCCGGTGGTGTAGTTGGTTTCGGATCCTTATGTGGTACTTTGAATGGTGCTGCTGCCGCGATTGGCTTAATCTGCGGCAAAGCCGATGCCAAAGCTTTTATAGCAGACCTTTTGACTTGGTATTCAGAAACCTATCTTCCGACCTATGTCCCTGCCGGTGGAACAGCTATCTCCCAATCAAAAGCAGAATCCAATCTCTGCCACGTATCTGTGACAAGGTGGTGTGATGAATCAGGATTTGCTTCCGGCTCCAGCGAACGTTCAGATCGGTGCGCTCGGCTGTCTGCCGATGTTGCTGCCAAAGTTGTTGAAATGCTTAATTCAAGTGTTGGGGGCGTTCTAGGCAACCCACGCGACAACAACACAAACTGCGGCCAGTGCCACTACAAAGGCAAAGATTATAAGGCCGGACAATTTACACGCGGCAAAATGAACTGTTTGTCCTGTCATGATGACAAGCATGATGACGATTAATATTTAAATATTGCCAGATAATCATCTATCATCCTATAAGTTATAAACTTGCCTCACAGGTTCCCAAAAAAATGGAGTCTGTGAGGTTTTTTTTATGCTGTTCAGATTAATTCCATCAATTCCGGTGACGTAATTCCAATTCCGAGAAAAAATCCGAGGTGAATTCAAATTGGTATTATGTCATTGAATTTTTTCTTAATAATGTTTGATAACTGATATGATATTTTCTTGAACAACCATGGGAATGGGTTGGGATGTTTTGGAATATTGGTTGTCAGAGATTGGTTTTGTATAGGTTTAATAAATTCATTAAACCATTAGTTCAGCTGGTGGGCCAAGTTTTGTTACTCGGATCTTCTAGTGATTTTAAATTGCTATTGTAAAAAAATACCGCCAGATGATGTGGTCCACACTTTAAGTATTATCTGGTATAAAATTAGGAGGAGTTCCGACAGCAGATTTCTTGCCACATCCCATCGTCAGCCGTACACCGGCGTAAGCCGCTCCCAGATCCTTCAGAAGAAATGGCACACCCTTGAAGGGGCCGTCCGGCAGCCCCATGGCAATAG
>CAMYJP010000599.1 GCA_947258675.1 uncultured Desulfobulbaceae bacterium
TTCTACATAGAAAAATCCCTTTGGCATTGTCGCCAAAGGGATTTCATATAATTGCTGGCGTCCCCAAGGGGATTTGAACCCCTGTTACCGGCGTGAAAGTTCGTTGCTAAGAAATTAAAAAAAAGATTCTCTGGCAGTAACTTGGGCGAAACTTGCTGGTTTTAATAGCAAATTACCTTTCCTATATTTTGCTCTATTTTCCCCTATTTTTCTCTATTTTGATCTATTTTCTACGACGATTTTACGACAGTCGATAATTTGATGACTTCTGATGACAGCAGGTAAAAAAGAAGGGGCAACCATTTTGGTTTTCATGATTCACTACTTAAGCTTATTGATAAACTCGGCTCCCAACCACGCATCAGCCGGATTTACATACTGCCTTGAACCATCCGGATTCTTTACATGGCTTGAAGTGACATTTCCATCCTTATCATAATGAATCGTTATTTGTCTGTTTGTTCCATCATCAAATTTTTCAAATGGATTACCATTTTTATCTGTGAACTGTTTCCATTCCATATGACACCTCCTGTTTCGGTTGCCCCTTGCTTTTAATTCTCTTTTTTATGTAATCCTGGTATAGCTTAATCACACATTTTTGCATAATTTATAATTGATTCTTCACGCTTATGCCCGGACATTGCCATAATAGAGTCTATCGAATCTTCGAATAGTTTAAGGCGTTCGTTTTTGACTTCCCTCAGCAATACTTCTTCTATCTTTAACTTGCCTTTAACTTCGTCAATCTCGTCTTGAAGAGAGTTGATTTTATACGTGACAATTTCTTTTTCTCTATTTTTATTATCTAAAAGATTACTCACATTCATTTTGTCTCTATTTAACTGTGACAGTCTTTTGAACGCTACTGAATATTCGGCCTCGTTTAATCCGTCAATATTAATATTTGCAAGATCCGAGTTAATTTCAGTCAAACTGACCTGCCCCGCTTCATTGTACCATGTGTGAAGTTAGAGTATTTGTAATATAATCCAGTAATACTGCCCTTGGAGCCGGTGGCTTATAGCCTAAAGCACTATGGGGCCTGATTTGATTATATTCCTGTCGCCACTGCTCTATCAGTACCTGTGATTCAAGCAACGTCGTAAAGATCTCTCCATTAAGCAGCTCATTCCTAAGCTTTCCGTTAAACGATTCAATATATCCATTCTCCCACGGACTTCCTGGTTCAATAAACAACGTCTTTACTCCAAGCCTTTCAAGCCAACGTCTCACTGCTTTAGCCGTAAACTCAGGCCCGTTATCCGAACGTATATGCTCTGGTATCCCTTTGTTAATAAAAAGTTCTCCCAACTGCTCCATGACAGTTTCAGAGGTCAATCGCCTACCTACGCGCACAGCTAAACTCTCCCGTGTGTATTCGTCTATTATGGTAAGTATCCTCAATGCC
Organism: uncultured Desulfobulbaceae bacterium; assembly: GCA_947258675.1. Next base: position 1,412 of record CAMYJP010000599.1, read on the forward strand.
CGCCCATCATGCGTTCTTTCAGAAACAATATCATAGCTCCAGACATGATTCCTGTGGGTCGGTCTCAACCTGATACAAGATCCGTCATTCAACCATAACCGCTTTCTCTTTGGTTGCTTCTTCGGCACCTTGAGTCCTTCCTGCCTCCATATCCGCTCTATGCGCTTATGATTCACTCTCCATCCCTCCAGTCTTAATAGACCTGTTATCATTCTATAGCCATAACTTCCATACTGCTCAGCCAACTGAATTGTCCGTTTAATCAAAGCCTCTTGATAAACAGATACCTTTGCAGTATGACGCTGAGTAGAACGGCACTGTCCAACTACTCTGCATGCCCGCCTCTCTGAAACCTTTAGCCTTTTCATAACTGCCTCAATGGCCTTTCGTTTCTTCAGCGGGCTTAGAAGTTTCCCTTGCTGACCTCTTTCAGTATAGAATTATCCAGTGAAAGGTCTGCTACGATCTTCTTTAGACGAGAGTTCTCACTTTCAAGCTCCTTGAGCCGCTTTGCCTGTTCTACCTGCATCCCGCCGTATTCCTTCCGCCAGCGGTAATAGGTCTGCTCTGTAATCTCAAGTTTACGCGCAACTTCACCTATGCTCTCTCCCTTGCTGAGGTGAATTTCTGCTTCTCGAAGGCTCCTGATGATTTGCTCTGCTGTGTACTTCTTTCTGGCCATTGTTCCCTCCTTTTTCTTGTCCAGATTATAACTTAACTT
>CAMYJP010000600.1 GCA_947258675.1 uncultured Desulfobulbaceae bacterium
GCAGAACTGTCAAACAAGAATAAGATTACTGCTCCCCTCGTTATAGATGGCTCCTGAATAAGGAATTTTCTATGACTTCAACTTAGCAATATTTATTCCCAAGCAGAGGATTTACCCCAATATGACAATAAAAATACTTTCATTTTAAGAAAAGGGGGTGAGTCTTTCTTACAGTCGTTGCCGCACGCAATACCACCTAATAATCTGAAAAAACTAAAAAAATGACATATTAAAAGAAAGAGGATGAGAAAAGAGAGGAAAATTTGAGAAAGGTTTTTTTATGTCTTTCAAAAAACCTTTCAAATTTATTCCCTTGATAGGTTTATCTTTCTAACAATTATTTTTGTATGCTCACAATTGATTTTCTCTACGACTTCGAATAACAGCTGGAATTACCAGATTCAAAGGGTAGAGTTTTACCCGGTCGAAAAGCTCACTCATCGACTCCCCCTCATTGTCAGGGTGATAGAGACATCACACGCCTGATATAAAACCAAAAAAGGGCTCAACCTTGGAATGGCTGAACCCTGCAAATCATTGGGCGCCCGGCAGGATTATCCTCCTACAAAGCGTCGGACGATTGACAGACACGAACCTTGCCAGAGGTCTTTAAAAATGTTAGGAAAAAACTAATGGAAGCTCCACAGCTTGCAAGGGTAGCCTCTTTGCAGTTCCTGTGGAATTGGTGCGTTAGATAAGTGATTGCCAGGTCCGAGCCGGGTAAGTCTGATTCTTTGAGGGTCTCAATCAGGCGATCAAAGAATCGACTACGACGTTGTTCTCGGTATTCAGCCGGGAATGGAAAGTTAGGAATTTTAAGAGATGAATCTTCTTGTTCCTTAATTTCAAGAGGCAAACCTGTAAAAAAAGTTTTCGATTGCCCCAGGTTATGTGGAATAAAATTACCGGTTGGATAATAGTTGCTGTGGTAAGAAAATGTCTGCTCGTCCATCTCTACCTCCTTTCTTTTTTTGGAAAAAACAGATAGATATTGACTACAGACTATTCAGAAGTCAATTGTCAATTTACAGCGTGTAGTGGCAAGTTATTACGTTTTATGATTCAATACGATTTAAGCCCACCAAGATAGTCGCCGGAGGCGACGTTGGATGCAACTTACGGATTTGAAGAACTCATTTTGCCTTTCCAGGTGTACTGACAAAAAAGCGATTACTTCCTACGTAATGGAACGTCTCAGAAAAATTTAAGGCGCCTATGAGGAGACCAGCGAAAAGCATTGATGACGTCATTAGGCAATTGACCGAGATCATTGATACATCGATTCAGACGAAATCACGTCAAGGGTATTTTGCGGCATTGTACAGAAAAGTCACCATCAAGGTCAAAGAAGGTGTTGCGAAGAATTACTTTGACGATGGTGAGCGAATGGAATCCTTGGATGTGATCTTTGCCAATCGATACTTGGCTGCGTATGACGCATATCAAAATCATGACCAACTGAGCCAATCCTGGCAATACGCTTTCCTGGTAAACAAACAGTGGTGGCCGATCGTGCTGCAACACTTGTTGTTAGGCATGAACGCCCACATCAATCTGGATCTGGGTATCGCTGCGGCCAGAACGGCTCCTGGAGAAGAACTGAAAACTCTTCATGATGATTTCAATAAGATCAACACGATACTGGCAGGATTGGTCGGGAAGGTGCAACAAGAGCTTGCGGAAATTTGGCCTATTTTGAGAATCATGAATCGATATCTGGGAACTGTGGAAACGACCATTATCAACTTCAGTATGGAAAAGGCAAGAGACCATGCTTGGTCCGTGGCGGAGCTTTTGGCACCACTACCCCAAACCGTCCAAGACGAAAAAATCACTGAATTGGATACAAAAGTGGCCAGTCTTGCCCGTGTAATTCGCTTTCCGGGCCTGACCGGCAGTACAGTATCAAAAACCGTTCGGCTCGGGGAAATCGGGAATATTCCTGGAAAAATCAAAATATTGGAGTAACCAACGAGAGAGAAGAAACCAGGCTTGACATTTTTACTTTTATTCCCTCAAGCCAATATATGCATATTCAATAACAACTAGCCAATATTTCTTGTTAGGTCAAGACTGTGGCAAGCTATGTTGCGAGTATAACTTATGTTTCATGTAACAATTTTGGATTTCG
>CAMYJP010000601.1 GCA_947258675.1 uncultured Desulfobulbaceae bacterium
TGGTCCACCGCGATGATCTGCTGACAATCGCTTTCAAGAAAATCAATATCAGATCTGTCCGCAGCAAGAAATTTATCCATAATAGGTATCTCGCCACCATGACCATTACTTTTGCTTATCAACTGCTGATGGAGATCATTATAAACCGTGAGGATATGTATCAGATTATTCCGGCAAAGGGATATTTTGTTCTGTTGTTCTTCATCAAGATCTATAGCAGAAGTCTCGGCAATAAATTTTCCCCACTGCTCGTTTTTATCCTCATACGCCACAATGCGGTCATCCACAAGTGTCAGCAGCGGACGCATGGTACCAGGAGCAAGTTCAGTCTTGAGCTGCGTCTTTTGGTCAGTTGAAGGGCTGGCAGGGCTCTGGTCCTGAAGCGTTTTATCTGGAGCAGGAGAGGTAAGTGGCTTAACAGGACGCACCTTTGCAGCTGACCTGGTATATGAACTGTCCTGGTACGGATCTACAGTCTTTTTCCCACCTGCACAACTGCTCAACAATAAAATTGTGAACATGAGGAGAAGAAAAACTGACAGTATCCTGTTAGCTTTGTTCCACATCATTAATAAATCCGTTTATTTAAGATCAAGAACATAGGCAATGTTCGATTGCGAATAATAAAAACAGTGATTTTGATAATATCACAGAAAGTATCAGAAAAACAGCTTACGGACAATTGTTTTTAAGGAAAAAGGCGAATGATGTTCTGATCCCGGCACAACCAAACCGATCACTTAAAAAATACCAACCAGCCCGGCAGGAAAACCATTGTCACAAAAAAGTCTCTTTATTGGCCGAACCGGATATCTTCCACTATTGGTTCTTCCAATAGGGTTTGAATAAACGTTCCGGCTCAAACGTTCCAGTACTTCCTACTTTTCCATAAGCAAGAACTGCAGGAATGGATGGTGCAACAGATGCCCGCAGAGCTCCTCTGCCTTGGATCACACTCCCTCCACTCTCGGGGGACACGGGGACAAAAACCTGTCCGATCTCTGGATATCGCAAGGACAAGCCATTGAAACTCAGGTCCGCAAGATCTATATTATTGCTGGCATTATCCTTGTTGACCAGTGCCATGGCGATATTACTCCATGTAGGAAGTGTCCCTCCGGCACCGGTAATATGTGTCGTTCCTTTCTCCATGGATTTATTGTCATCAAAACCCACATAAACACCGACACTGTAACCACCCTCCAACTGCATGAACGACTCACCTTCCACCAGGGCAGGAACGTGCCCGATAAAGGCTGAATTCCGAAATTCATTTGCAGTACCGGTCTTACCGAGTAGAGGAATAGGCAGATCAAGACCTGCAATAACTTCTTCCCTCTCCGGATCACTACTCTGAAAACGAACGAAATTCCGAGCAAATCTTCCAGTACCGTAACTGACAGTATTCTGAAGAATATTTGCAACAGAAGCTGAAGTGAAAGAATCAACTACACCTTTATTTATACTTTGCCTTGAATAAATCACTTCACCATTCACTGTTTCAATACGATCAATAATCGACAATCCATTTTCAGAGGATTCGCCATAAAATGAATCATCCGACTGTTCAAGTGTGTTGTTAAATCGTTTACCGGTAACAAGGGCTTCATACATACGAACAGAATCAAGAAGAGAAACTACATTTGATCCAAGTGGAAAGGAAAGTACAGGTTCAAGATGCGAACTTATGCCCAGTTCTTTACCGAAATGAACAAGATACTGCAACCCGACCAATACCCTGTAGTCATGGACATTACTTAAAACATCCATCGAATAAGGCTTTCTGGCAAAAAGATACTCCTCCTCTTTTGACATCTGTAACATGACCTGCTCCAGAGCATACATGCTCACGTATCCTTCCACTTCTATGTTTGCCCAGAACTCATCGTGACTGTCCGGTTCCAGGTCATCCAGTCTTGCGCGGAGAGCCTGTTCAGGTATCAGGTACCAATTCTCACGGGGTGAGTCGAGAGAAAACACAACCCTCCCTGTTTCATCCTCCCAGAACGATCCTACCGGTTTGATATTACCGCTCTCATGATCCAGAAAAGCGAGAGGATCAACCTCCCTGGAAGTGGAGGTTTCAAGCTCAAAGAAAGACCTGTTCTGCTGAAGTGCTTCCAG
>CAMYJP010000602.1 GCA_947258675.1 uncultured Desulfobulbaceae bacterium
TTTTGGTTAACTCAATAATAACCGGTGCACCCTAATCAGATTTAAGAACGTGTAAAACTCGTGCCTAAGGATTCGTAATAATAGGACAGGTTCAAATTTAATTTGTCAACTATTCATTGACGCACGCTTCCAGCGACAAGCGAGCAGCACCAGACCATGGGTGGGGAGATATAGAAGCAGCGGATAGGCCGCCATTAAAATGACAAAATAAAGCCAGGAGGCGAACATAGTCTGCGGCACACCAAATGGGCGCCAGATCCAGTTCATGTTTCTTTCCGGATCCGTAAGAAGATAACTTAGCGGTAAGATAAACCAAGTAATCATTGACTGCAAAATCAGGCCGCGTCGATCATAACCCAACCTAATAACAGCGTAGATGAGAAGTGGAGGAGTGAAGACGTGAAATAAAGACATCAGCCTGATATAAAGGGGAATTTCAGGATAGAACATGTATTCTGTGCCGCCAATAGGATGGAAACCCAATAAAAGCGCCACCGCAACATCAATGCTCCATAAAAAATCAATCATCAAAACCGCTACCAGCTGACTTGAAAACAGCAATCGGCTATCCAACCACAATGCGATGAGAAGTATAAAGTTGCACAGATCACAAATCCATAAAAAATTCTGTGGTCCATAAAAACTGGTCCAAACGGGAACCCACACCGATATCCAAGCAGTAAATGCGATCTTCAGCCATCTGGGAATTCTTCTCATGCCTTTATGCCTGATTCCTAAAAAATTTAAATTGATAAAGGAAGTGTCACATTATGAAGCAGAAATAAAACTACTTGGAGTTATCCCTGATTTCACTCTACCTTGAATCTTCACTAATTGAAGGTCGGCAACGACCGTATAATGGTCCATATCCATCCGCTTAGTCAATGTAACCTTTTTACAATTAATGGTATTCATTCCGTAAAAAGCAGTTTTTACCCACGGGCTCATATGTTCCAGGTTTTATTCAGCTATTTTGAGGATTAATTGTTCTGAAGTTGATTTTCAGAGAAACAACTTCATGCCATCACATGTCCCGGATGACTTTCAGCATATCTGGAGTTGAAATGATGCCAACCACTTTTTCGTCCCGCGTTACAAATATCCGATGGATTCGGTTTTTGATCATCATATCGGCCACCTGCTGCACCGGCGTATCTTCAGTCACCTGGAATATCATCGGTGTCATAATGGCACGCACCGTTTTTAACGGTTCCGCCTCGATGCGAAACGATGTGACTTCCTCTTGTGCACATTGGCGCTCCAGGGCATGAAGGTAATAGTCATGGGGCCATTGCGGATCTTTTTCATGTTGTGTCTCAGGGTGAACGATATCGGTCAGAGAAACTACGCCAATCAGATTCCCTTCCTTGGATTGAACGGGTGAACCTGAAATGGAATTCACGATCAGAAATTCGGACAATCGTTCGATGGACCAATCAGCCTCAACCGCCAATACTTCCGAGGTCATAACTTGTTTTGCTGTTAGTCCTCTCATCACGTCCTCCGATTATTATATTCGCAGTTAAGCCGAATTTATTGAGGATGCCCCGTCGCTTGACGCTCAGAGCCTCGGATTCGGTTTTGATAACCATGCCGCTGGTGATTATCGTGTTGCACGACAAAACGGTTCCCTCTTTCCCGTCGACTTCGACAGCACACATTTCGCACCGGCCCGAGGGCTTGATCCGGGGGTCGGAGCACAGGTTTGGAATAGAGATACCTGCGGCCGTAGCGACATCAAAGATTGTCTGGCCTTTTACGGCAGTAACGCTTTGTCCGTCGATGGTTAAGCGAGTCGGTGCGAGTACATGGTTCTTTGATAAAAGAATCTCTTTATTTTCAAACATAATATAGTTTCTCAAGTATAGGAAGTATAAAAACCCTGCCCACAAATATCATTCCGTGAAACCTCTCCCAACATCCAGTCATTTTTCCTGCCATCAACCGTAACGCCTGGTAACCCCGCCTGCTATTCCCGTATTTGCACATCATTTTCTAGCAATAACCTACGAAAACCTATAGTTCCACCCTGCCACCATCTACTTGTTCAGCCTGTTATTCAACAAACTATCTTGAAATCAGCCAAACAAGCTTACTTGTGGTGGTGCTCTGGTTTCGGGT
>CAMYJP010000603.1 GCA_947258675.1 uncultured Desulfobulbaceae bacterium
CCTGCGACGATGGCGATCCTTGTACAGTGAATGATATTTACAGTAGCAATTGCAATTGTGTATGTTTCTTGACACACTCCTTCTTTTGTGCTTAATCAGTTGATAAATTAGAAAAAAAATTATCAATATATTTCTCTGAAGCTGTTTATATATAATGATAGCTCATGACTTTCTGTTGCAATAATAATGGCTGATTTGCTTCTCACTAAATCAAGTTAGCTATAGGTTAAAACTCGCAAACAGGATACCCTTCATGTCGAATAGAATGCTCGATTTGCATTACAGGGAAATAATCAATGCCATTAACGAGGGTATAATCGTTGTTGGTGAAGACGGCACTATCCTAATGGCTAATTCAGCTATGGCTTCTCTTTCAGGTTATCCTATGGAGGAATTGGTTGGATCGCCCTGTACGGTAATAAACTGCGATGCCTGTGAATTAATTCTGTCACAAGATAAAAAACATTGGTGCAGACTCTTTGAAATAGGTTCTATAAAAGGACGCCGATGCCTGATGATGAAAAAGGATGGCTCCTACATATCAGTTATAGAAAATGCGGCCATATTAAAGGATAAAGACGGCCGGTTGATTGGCGCAGTGGAAACCTTTTACAGCAGTGAAGAAACAGATTACAAAGATCAAAAAATTGAGGAACTTTCAAACCTGATAAACGAAGATGCCGGTTTTCACGGAATTATAGGCCAGAGTTCTCCAATGTTACATTTGTTTCAAGTTATTGAAAAAGCGGCTCAAAGTGATGCACCTGTGCTTATAACCGGTGAGAGTGGGACAGGCAAAGAGCTTGTTGCCAATGCCATTCATACTGCAGGAATAAGAAATAACGGTCCATTTATTAAATTCAACTGTGCTGCTCTGAATGAATCCCTGCTTGAGAGCGAACTCTTCGGGCATGTCAGAGGAGCTTTTACAGGTGCATACAGACATCGCAAAGGACGGTTTGAAGCGGCACATGGCGGAGATATTTTCCTTGATGAAATAGGCGATATGTCTCTTTCTACTCAAAGCAAACTACTACGAGTTCTAGAAACAAAGCGTTTTGAGCGGCTTGGGGATTCCAGAACCATTAGCGTGGACGTTAGAATTATCTGTGCTACAAATCGCAACTTATTGAATCAAGTAACCAAAAAGCTCTTCAGAGAAGATTTATTTTACCGTATTAATGTCATTCCAATCCATTTGCCACCACTTAGAGATAGAAAAGAAGATATAATACTGTTGGTTAAAACATTTATTGAAAGGTTACGGATCAAGAGCGGTAAGGATATCAGCGGGATCACTCCTGAGTTAATGAACCTTTTCATGCAGTATAACTGGCCTGGAAATGTCCGGGAATTGAAAAGCTCACTAGAATATGCATTTGTTATTGCTGAATCCGGACTTATTGGCAATAAACACTTACCGGTACATTTATTTAAGAATACGCAAGACTTAGAAAATAACTATGTGGAACATGTGCCTTTTTTAAAAGAGGAGAATTCTGCTGAAAAAAACGCCCTCATTGATGCCTTGCACCTGACTAAAGGAAATAAGACTAAAGCGGCTAAGTTGCTTGGTGTGCATCGAATGACGATTTGGAACCGTATGAGAAAATATTCTATTCAAATGCACAAAAAAATTGAATAGTGCATTTCATTTATGACATGATGTATGAAAAAAAGTGCATATTTTCCCTTGATCATACATCTTAAAGTTGCCTTCACGTGCCATCCTCTTGTTGATTCAAACCAGAGAACCCGCCTATTTCCATTTTAATTTCCGGTTTCAAAATAAATTGGAACAATAATTGCTTTTACCCTCCCATAAGCTATAAATCTGTTTTACGGTACAACCAAGTTGCAAAACAACGCTGACCAGCAATCAAAGGAGTATGTTAGACATGAAGAAGCTAAATACATCATCTGCATCACATTCAGCAGACGTAAAAATAACAAATAAAATTTTACGCTTCAGAAAATCAGAACGTTTACTGCACTGGGCATTAGCGATTCCATTCCTTGTCTGTTTGATTTCAGCCCTGATTCTGGTTATTTTCTACAATCCAAATCCAATGAGGCCGTACAGGGTTCTCTTTTCATGGATTCATCGAATTTTTTATAATATTCGCCAAGCATGGGTCTGGACCTTTCAGGATATCAAATGGCTTTTCCTTATGGGTTTGGCAGCTATCAGCAAAAAAATCTCTCTACCGGAACAAGGCAAATTTAATGCAGCTGAGAAATTAAATTTTATGTACCTGATGACTACATATCCGTTATATATTATCTCTGGATTGGTTATATGGCTGACTGATGTGGCTTTTGCTTCATGGATCCTTCATTGCTACATAGCGATCATGTCACTACCACTCATTTTTGGACATATATACATGGCAACGATTAATCCCAAAAGTCGTGTTGGACTCGAGGGGATGATTACGGGTTTTGTCGATCGGCATTGGGCAAAACATCATTACACCCTGTGGTACAGAGAGCATTTTGAAGAACCGATCACTATCAAAGAGAAAAATTAAGAATATAATTACAGCCTTGCCTGATCCGTCAATGAGTCAGGCAAGGCTTTTTTTGCTTTAACTCCCAGATTCTTCAGTTCTTCCGTTCGTCGAATCAAGTTTCCTTTTCCAATAACCAACTGACTATGCGCCCTGTCATATGCTTCTTGTGCTTTACCTATCTTCTGCCCAATCTCCACTAAAGAATCGACAAATCCAACAAACTTATCATAGAGATCGCCGGCTTTTTTTGCAATTACCAAGGCATTTTTATTTTGGTCCTCATGGCGCCAAATGTTTTGAATGATCCGTAGAGTAGCTAACATTGTTGAAGGGCTTACCAGCATAATATTTTTTTCAAAGGCATCATCAAACAGAGAATTGTCATTTTGGATGGCTGTCCAGAAGGCTCCTTCGATTGGTAAAAACAAAAGCACAAAATCAAGGGTGTTAACTCCTATCAATTCTTCATAACGCTTTTCACTCAACACTTTAATGTGAGTTCTTATTGAGAGAATATGCTCTTTTAACTTTTTTTGACTCCTTTCTTCGGTCGTAGCCGAGAAATAGCGTTCATATGCTGTCAAAGAAACCTTGGAATCAATCACCACATCCTTACCGTCTGGGAGGTGCATTACTACATCGGGCCGAAACTGTTTTCCGTTTTCATTTTCAAAATTTTTTTGACTCTCATATTCCCGCCCCTTTCGAAGTCCGGATCCCTCTAAAATCCTTTCGAGTATCACCTCTCCCCATGCTCCCTGCGTCTTTGTCTGACCTTTTAAAGCGTTTGTCAGGTTAATTGCATCTTCACTTATTTTCTGATTTAAAGTCTTCAAATTTATTATTTCATTAAAGAGCGTCAACCGTTCCTTAGATTCCTTGTCATACACATCGTCTATTCGTTTTTTAAATTCATTTAACTGCTCGCGCACCGGACTGAGAACACCATCAAGATTTGCTTTGTTCTGATCAGTAAATTTCTGGCTTTTGTCTTCAAATATTTTTTGGGCGATATTCTGAAATTCCATTTTCAATTGCTCTTTTGCCCCATCGAGTAGTGCTAATTTCT
>CAMYJP010000604.1 GCA_947258675.1 uncultured Desulfobulbaceae bacterium
TAGCGTGTAACTGATGAGAAGAATATACTTTGAATCTTACTGCCAATATAAATTATCAGTATTGACAATGAAATCTTTTCACGCTAGTTTAATTCTTTTGTCCAAATAATATACTCAATAAAGCGCGTGGTTAATCGATTGGAGCAGATCTGGTCCTCCTCTTCGGCTTAACACCTTCTAAATCTCCGCATTGAGCACGGGACAAAAGTTATTCAAATTAAAGTATAATAATAACTAATAATGAATTTATACATGAAAAGAGCAGAGTAAAGGAGAAAAAGGATGGCTCAGACGGTACTAGGAATTGCGGAAAGTATTAATATAATGGGGAAACGAAGCGGTTCGGCCATGAAAGAGAGAAATGGGGGACCAGTTCAGGAAATGGCGAAGGAAGAAATTGCTGCCGGTGCCCATTACCTGGATCTCAATATCGGCCCCGCCAGAAAAGATGGTGAAGAGTTGATGCCTTGGATAGTTGAAACTGTGCAGGCTGTTACAGACGCTCCACTGTGCCTTGATACAACCAATACTGATGCTATGGCTGCCGGCTTCAAGGTTGTCAAGAACAAAGCCGATGCTTTAATGAACTCCATATCTGCGCAACCCGAGCGCATGGAGAAGCTGATTCCAGTGGCAGCCGAGGCTGGCTGTAACGTTATCGCCCTCCTTTGGGGGCCTGACGGCATGCCTCGAGATTCCAACGAAAGGGCGGCCATGTCTGTTGATTTAATGATGGCTCTGGCCGAAGCTGGTATTCCTAATGAAAAAATGCTTTTTGATCCAATTGCAACGCCAATTACACTTGGTGCCGATCAGATAGCATCTGGTCTTGAATTTTTAAGCATGGTACAAGACATTGCTCCTGGTGCCGGCTCCACCATTGGTCTGTCCAATGTTTCAAATGGAGTTGCCGAGCACCTTCGAAAATATCTGGATCGAACCTACCTGATCATGCTGATGAAATATGGCCTTTCAACTGCAATCGTCAACTCTTACGATGCTGAACTTATGGCAATTACTAAGGGCGAACGCCAGGACCTGGCCGATATGGTGCACAACATGATGGATGGCAATGATCCTGATCCCTCCACGCTTGAAGGTACAGCGCTGGAGCATTACAAAACGTACAAAACCCTTTCCGGGCAAACAGTTTTTTCCGAATCTTGGCTTGAGCTGTAACATTAGCTCAAGTTACGATTTAGACATAAAGGTAGTGCAAAAGGGAGCTCATTGCTCCCTTTTGCATTTGATATTCAATAAAAACAAGTAACTCCATTATAAAATTAAGCCACTATTTCGCTGAACAACAAGTAGAGCATATATGGCCGACGTTCCGTCACATCATCTTATTTACGGTACCTGCAAAGATTTTATTACAGGTGAAGCAATTGTCGATACTGATGACGAACGAATTCGACAGGAATTGGCCCGTATGCTTGTTGACGAAAAAGGATATAACAAAAAAAATATCGTGGTTCGACAAAAAATTGAGACACTCTTTGCAAAACAATTTGTCGTTTCAACAATTGATTTTATTATTAATCTGCAAAATAAACAGGTTATGATTATACGATATGGCCCCGGCTCGCTGGTAACAAGAGAACGGCCTGCAATTGCTGCTGCCAGAGTTCTGAATCCAGCCTATCGGATTCCCCTGGCTGTGGTGACCAACGGCCGTGATGCGGAACTGCTCGACACTGGAACAGGTAAGGTACTCAATACTGGTATGCAGGCTATACCTGATATGCAAACAAGCATAACCCTTTTAAAAGAATTAGAGTTTCTTCCTTTTAATGATCAAGCAAAAAAGGAACGTGAATTAAGGATACTGAATGCCTTTGATGTAGAAATATGTTGTGCTGGAGCCCCGTGCATTCTTCCTGACGCACCGGAAGGCTGAAAGAAAAAAATTACACTGATTGAGTGGCTATATTTAAAGGAGTTACAACCCCATGACCAACGATAAACCAACCTGGGACAAAACAAGCTGGCTGAATTTTCAGGCTTTACAGCAGCCGAATTTGCCAAACAAACAAGAGCACAGGGCAGTATTAGAGCAGATTTCCAAACTACCTCCTCTGGTCTTTGCCGGTGAAATAAGGCGACTTAA
>CAMYJP010000605.1 GCA_947258675.1 uncultured Desulfobulbaceae bacterium
TATGCCGCTGCCGGAACGCGATCTTTTTTCTTATAAGTCATAGTCCCCTCCTGATTATACATTTAAAAAATTATGGCAAGTACCATAAGTAAATACGTTTCTGATCTGGGCGGGGATAGACAGTGGGCAGACCACATTCCCCCGATCACTATTATTATTTCTTCTTTTGTATTTTTCGTTGGCACATTCATGGCAATTTACCTATACGATACACCAAATGGAGGATATAATTTTGCAGATCAGTTCTTCTCAGAACTAGGTGTGAGAGAAAATTATGTTAATGATTCTCTTGAGGATGTGTATAAACCAGATAACCCCGAAATATTTAACTATACCTTGTTGTTTACGGGTTATGTCGGACTTCCATTCTTTCCATTTACATGGAGACAAATGAGAAATGGCAGTGGATTTTCCAAATTTTGTTTTGGAACAGCAATCATGTTTGGAACTTTAATGGGTCCAGTTATTGTTGGAGTAGGTCTAATTGACTTAAGTGTAGAGGAGACGGCTCGAATCACAGATCATCATTTCTGGGCAGCTCTTTTGTATCTTTTTATTGGACTGACTAGCTTATTCTGGTTAATGGGTTTGTTCAAAGCGGATCAGCTTCCATATAAGAAACATGCAAACTGGATGAAAGTTGAATATTTATATTTAGGAATCTATATTGTAATTGTAATATTTAGTTTAGTGGTCAGTGTATTTGATCTAGATATAGATGATATTTCTGGAATCAACACGTTATCAATAGAAGGTTATCAGAAAGTAATGGCGTATATGTTCTTTTTCTATTTCTTCTATGTCGGCATGAAATTAGCAAACGAAAAATACGATAATACACCTTTATGAAATCGATCGATCTGTTATACACCTCAAGTTGATGCAACTTTTTGACCCTCAAACTACCAAGTTTCGAAAGATACCTAAATGAAGAGAGATTCTTTGGCTAGATGTTCAAGGCTAGCAATGAACCTCTCACTAGTGATGAAATTGAGCAACTTGAAGAACTTTCTCAAATCAAACGATACCATTTAAGGAGTAAAATTATTCTTTTGGGTAATCTTAGCTATAGTTCACAGGAAATAGCCAGGATACTGCACTGCAATATTTGGACAGTGTGGAAATGGCGGCGATACTGGAGAAATAGTAAACTTCAAGGGCTTAACATAAAGTTAACTCCATCCAATCAGACACCAGAAGTGCTGAGATGGAGACAGCAAGTATTAGATACTGTTAACACTCCTCCAAGACAATTGAAATTAGCATTCGCAACTTGGAGTGTGAAGCGATTATGGCACTACCTTCGTAAACTAGGTTGTCCTTTTGGCCACAATCGAATAAGAAAGATCATGAAGCAAGGGGGCTTGAGATATCGATCCACCAAGACACGGCCCTACACAGTTCATCCAGATTATGCAGAACGTAAAGCCAAGGTGGAACAGGCTTATCTGGACACAGATGAGGATCATCTGGTGTTAGTTTTGGATCAGAAGATTTTTTTGAGTGATGTTGGAGTGAAGGGTAAACAGTGGTCGGTAAGCATTCCTAGCATTCCTTCACATCAGTGGCACAATGGTAAAGCTCTGATGTTGGGTGTCTATGATGTAAAACGAGATCATATTCATCATGGCTGGTTAGAGGATCTGAAAGCAAAAAGTATCAGAGCCACTTTTGCAAGGATATTCAGAGAATTACCGGCATTCAAGAAATGTAGCATTATTATGGATAATTATCAGGGTAATCGAGCCAAGATCTTTCAGAAAGCCTTGACTCGAAGAAATATTGATGTGATTTGGCTTCCTGCTTGGAGTCCTCATTTGAGTTTGATAGAGGCAAAATTCAGTATTATTAAAGCTGAGGCAGTGATTTCGATGATCCTATCGAGCGTACGATCTCTGAAAATGCATGTAACACGATTTATCAAGTATTACAATAGTGAAAGGAAGGAATTGTATGACAAGCCAAAATATGCATTGATATGACTAGGTACTTTGAGGTAAAAAAGGTGGTATCAATGTAAGGTTTACAACAGATCGATCGATTTATTTGAGTTAGAAATGAAACTTGCAGGTTTATTTTTTCAGTTGCCGAGATTTTCCTCTTGCAT
>CAMYJP010000606.1 GCA_947258675.1 uncultured Desulfobulbaceae bacterium
TATTCCAGCAGAAAAAATGATAATCAGCATGAAATCTACGAATTTTGTAATTTTTCTTGCGTTATTCCTCATGATTTTCCTCCTTTTTTTCTGATTGCCTCGGCAGCCGGCCTGCTGTTCGAAAACCCAGTACTATCCATGCCGAATCTATTGAATTTTCTTTTGGGCTGGTCACAAAAGGGATACTGGTACAGAGTCTGCCATCCTGCTTTCTCGCTATGCTATCATATATTTCGTCTTGACTCCCAGTTTGTTTCTACATAAGTTTTATCAATCTCACATAAAATCTCTCTTCAGCACCATGAGAAATCCTTATGAAGGAGGTTTTCTTAAATGTTTTTACAAAAACCTTCACTGGAAAAACTCCTCCTGCTGGAGGCTTTTGTCTTATTTCAATCATTGTGCCTATCAGACCAAAAAATAAATACTACAGGCCCTCTGCAAAAAGGTATCAACAACCTTAATTGAGCGATTAGCATTTAGCTGTTAGCCATTAGCTTAATAAAAACAAATTGTTATAAATGATCGCTTTCAAACCTATTGGGTGAAACTCACAAACCGACTAAAAAACAATAAATTCAACTGCTACCAGCTTATTGCTAACAGCTAATCGCCTATCTTAGGAACAAGCCAGGGTTCACAGTTCCCGGTTTCCAGGTTGAATAAACATCGAGAAGACAAATGTCATTTAAGGAAAACCTGTTGAAAAAAATCGAGATTGACAGACTTGCCTTGCTGGTTATTGCTTCCTGCTGGCCTGCGGACGGACGCCACAAGGTTAACAAGGAGGCTATGCGGCGTCTCTTGGAATCCAGCCCATACAAATACAAGCGGGAACGTGACTTGGATCTTTATTTAAAGCCGATTGAGGATGAGGTGCAAATGATCCTGGTCCTGGACAACGAGCTGCCGATTTTTCGATCTACCATTAAGGATGTAGTTGTACGTAGGGATCCTAGGACTCTTGATCTGTGGAGTTTCCGCAACATTCGCAGAATTTTGGTTGATTCCGATATCAAGATGAGTGTCAGAGAAAAATCCGTGGAAACCGTCCGGAGGGATGCCGTTGCACTACTGGATCTGACATACGAGGACGCGGATATCAAAAGCCTGGCTTTTGAAGGTATGGGATGGCTGGAGGGGAAAGACGCCAAGGGTGTCGACGATACACTCTCCCTGTTTGCCGAATTATTGGGCTACCGGAAACCACCGAAATACTTTGGACTGGAGCATGTTGTCTGCTATGGGTTGCCAGCTTCTAAAGAAGACCCCGACGCAGCCTTCGGACCCATGGTTCTTTACCGACCTGCGGACAACAACCTAGTATGGATTAATAAATCATTTTCCAGGTTCGACCTGCAACAGATTGAATTTTTACAAGCAGTTGCATCCGGTCGAGCATCTGTTTCGGTGACAGGGGATGCGGTCTTTCGAACGCTTCAGGAAAAAGTCCTTTTACTCCCCAACCGGATTTTACCCGGTTAGATGTAGTCAAATCACTCTCAACCGTAACAGACAACACAAGACAACAACCCATTGAAATAAATGTAATTATTTATTTCATGACTCACTCCATCTTTTTGGTAATCCGGCTATCCGGTCTCTCGGATCCGTGACTTGCCACAATCTGGAATCGATAGGTAAACACTAGACGTAATAGCAAATTCTGCCTCTTCTTGATTTTCTATATGGTGTGTGATGGCTATGTTAAGATGACAATGTTAGAATTAGCTAAAAAGTTCTTCGTTTTAAAATAAAAAAGCCAGGAAGAGATGTTATTCGATCTCGAGCCCGGCTTTATTTTTCTGGTGTGATGTGGCTATCTCAGCTTTCCTAAATAGAAATATTTTCATCCTCCATAAAAGCACCTGAACCATGCGGAACAATGAACTATTTCCACTGAAGGGCCTCATTAACCAGAAGAGCGGCGCCGTTTAACTTTTTGCCGTTTAGTCCTTCTATAGCTGACCATGCATCATCCATAGAGGGCATTTCCACGAATGCAAACTTTGACTCACCATTACCCGTATCCTTAATGATTTCGGTGGAATCAACTTTTCCGAATGATTCAAAAGTTTGCCGCAATTCCTTTTCAGTGGTAGAAAGC
>CAMYJP010000607.1 GCA_947258675.1 uncultured Desulfobulbaceae bacterium
ATGCCATAGAAAAAGGCAAAATGTCAATAATCAATTGCCAACAATTAACTGTTAATTTAAGTATAATTATAATTGTGGGTAATGGGCTAGCTCTATATTCCTAGCGCCTGGAATTCTGAAGTTTGCCCGTTAAAAACTGAACTTTTGCTCTAAACTACAACCAGAATCGAAATCATGGCAAAAAAACGCTTTACTGACGATGTTGAGTCACTAAAAAGCCTGCAGGCCGCAAAAGAACGCCTATCCCAGGAAGAATCCTTTCCTTATAGTGAAGATCTCAGATTGGTAATGGATACACAGGTCTATACCTGCCATCTTGATTCCTTGCTGAGTAATGTACTTAAGGACATGGCCGCTAAAAACATCTCCAGCGCCATTGTTGTTGATTCTATGGAACATCCGGTAGGTATTCTGACCGAAAGAGATATCATGCAGAGGATTGTCACCGTCGACGGCTTTGATACGGCTCAAACGCCGGTATCAAAGGTCATGACTCCAAATCCTGTTACCCTGAAACCCGAAAATACCATCTACCGTGCTCTCTCCGTTTTGTCGGCCAACGGTATTAAACATCTCCCCTTGATTGAAGATGACAAGGTAACCGGGATCATTACCATGCGCAGACTGCTGAAACTGCGATATCCTGAGCCAATGACCTTAATCGAATCCATTCAGGACGCTACTGATCTACAAACTTTGAAACAAATAAAGAACAAACTGCCTGAAATGGTGCGGACAAGAATTAATTCAGGTAGAAGGGCTATCGATATTGTCATGATGATATCCCTCATAAACCGACATATCCATCGCCGAACGCTGGAACTTGCTCAGGAAAAACTGGGCGAACCACCAGCCTATTTTTGCCTTTATGTAACCGGCAGCCACGGTAGATTGGAAAACATGCTGACTCCGGATCAGGACCACGGCATGATCATTGCCGATACTGCGGATCAACTGGTCCAATATGACGAATACTATATAAACCTGTCCGCTACTTTTTCAGAATGGCTAAACGAAATCGGTTTTGAAACCTGTCCCGGCTATGTGATGTGTATTAATCCGATCTGGCGGAAAAGTCTCTCCGAATGGAAGCTGCAGATTGAATATTGGTTCGAAAAACAGGTCAGAGAGTTAGGACGTTTCTGCACTGTACTTTTTGATTCAGCCCCACTTTATGGTGAATGCTGGCTGTTCACTGATCTGAAAAACTATGCTTTTGACCTATTGCATCAGCATCATGAAGTTTTGCGGGTGCTGCACGATGAAGAAGGCGGACATAGAGTTCCAACCGGTTTTTTGGGAAGATTTATCACAGAAACCGAAGGCCAACATCGCGGTGAATTTGACATTAAAAGAAGCGGATTAATCTTTATGGTGGAATCTATCAGGCTGCTTGCCTTGCTTCATGACATCCGTGAAACATCCACAATAAAGAGAATAAGCAATCTATCCGCGGGTGGATTTATTCATGGTGATGATGCGGAATATTTTGAGGCAGCTTATATTTTTCTCATCCACATAACTTTAAAAACCCAAGTAGAAAAAACCATCCAGGGCCATTCAAACACCTTTATCAACCCCAAGGATTTGTCGGCCAGGGATCGAGAGAGCCTCCGTCACTCCTTCAAGGCAGTTTCTTCACTCCAAGATCTCGTTGCCGGCGAATTCGGTGAATTAGTTCTATAATGAATTCTCATCTGAACAAACAGAATTTCCGTATGAATAGCTGGGGCTAATTCACCATACAGTCATTTCTCCAACAACACCCAGTCTGATCACAAGGATCGACTCCTGTTTGATAACAAGGATTGTTTCCCTCTTGTGCTTGGATAGTTGTGATCAAATCTGCCTTTTTCATTTTACCAGGTTTGATGTCATTTTTTTTTGCAATCTCTTTAATTTCTACCATTCTCATAACATTCCCCTTTGAAAAAACTTAGCCAAGAATTGTTGCAGAGTTTTTCTCCACATAAACCGCTTATTAAAACAGTCCAGAATCTTTTTAGCTTACACAATTAAAATCGGATTTTCTTATAACTCTTATTGGAGAAAAGTAGACAGTTTGTCAATAAAAAAAACCTGATCACTTAGCCTGGATTATTCAT
>CAMYJP010000608.1 GCA_947258675.1 uncultured Desulfobulbaceae bacterium
TCTACATCATAATTTCCGGATTGTATGGCAAGTATCTTCTCTTTCAGTGATTTCAGTTCTTTTGGTGTAGTCATTATTCAAACCAGAATTACTTGTTCATCAGGTGGAGATTTTTCATCTTGGTGCGCAGTTGTTTCCTGGAAATACCTAAAAGAATAGCAGCCCGAGACTGGTTCCAGGACGTTGAATCAAGTGCCTTGATAATTATTCTTTTTTCGATTTCCATAAGATTAAACTGGTCTGGTTCATCGCAAACTTTATCTCCAATAAGCTTTAATTTACAGGGTAGACACTCCATGTTGATCGAATCATAGCTGCATAATATAACGGCCCTTTCTATTACATTCTCAAGCTCACGCACATTGCCTGGCCAGTCATAATTCTGCAATATTTCAATGACATCCGGCTCAAAACCAAGAATGTCTTTTCTATTTTTCGAATTAAAATGATCCAGATAATGTTTGGCCAGTAAAGGGATATCATCTGTTCTGTTTCGAAGCGGCGGGATGCGAATCGCGATGACATTCAACCTGTAATAAAGGTCAGATCTGAAATCCCCTTTTTCGACGTCCATCTCTATATCCCGGTTCGTGGCTGAAAGCACTCGAATATCAACCTGGATCTTATTCTTACCGCCAACCCTCCGTATTTCTCTTTCCTGGAGAAATCTTAATAATTTTTTCTCCAAGGTATGATCTATATCCCCGATTTCATCAAAAAATACAGTTCCCTTCTGTGCCATTTCAATGAGGCCTATCTTGCGATCCATGGCACCTGTAAAAGCGCCTTTTTCATAACCAAAAAGTTCGCTCTCCATAAGCTCGGAGGGAATTGTAGTGCAGTCAATAGGAATGAAAGGATTATCAACCCTGAGCGACGAATAATGAATTGCCCTTGCAACCAGCTCTTTGCCGGTCCCGGATTCACCAAGAATAAGAATATTGGCGTCGGTTTTGCTGACCCGCCGTATAAGTGAGAACACCTCCTGCATCGGCTTTGATTTACCTATTATATTCAGGAATTGAAACCGGCCGGGGATATCGTCATCCGGCTCATGTTCTCCCGAAAGAAGCAGATCATTCACAACGCTTTCCAACAGGTCCAGGTTAACCGGCTTGGTCAGGTAGGTATAGGCACCTTTGCGCATAGCATTAACAGCCAGTTCAATCGTACCGTAAGCTGTTAACAGGACAAATGGAATCTCGGGTGTTATCGTTTTTATTTTTTCGAGTAACTGCTCACCGCTCATACCTGGCATTTTATAGTCAGATATAACCAGATCGTAGTGCTTGTCCTTGAATCTGGCAAAGGCTTCTTCCCCGGAACGGGCAGTATCAACACTTATCTTGTCACCGGCCAGGGCTACAGAAAGCACCTTGAGTGAATTTATTTCATCGTCAACTGCAAGAATCTTGTAATTCATCTGCCAAACTATCTCCTTGGGGTAACATAAGGGTAAATATGCACCCTACTCCCGGGGTGCTCTCAACAATGAGGTTGCCGCCATGCCAGCGTGCTATTTTTTGAGAAATAGCAAGGCCAAGCCCGGTACCCCGTGTTTTGGTCGTATAAAAAGGATTGAAAATGTTTTTAATATTTTCTATTGGAACCCCCGGCCCGCTATCTGAAACCATCACCAGGGCTACATCATCAGCAAACTTGGAGGAAATAGTGACCGTGCCTCCGTCTTGAATTGCATCAAAAGCATTTATTATTAAATTAATTAAAATTTGTTTAATCTGACTGCCGTCGCATACAATTTCAGGAACATTTTCTTCAATTTGAAGCTGTAAAACTATATTTTGTTCCTGTGCCTCCTGATCAAGAAGCGCAACAACTTCACGAAGCAGTTTATTTATATCGTTTAAACCTTTTTCCAGGTGAACAGGCCTGGCAAATCCCAACAAAGTTCCCGTAAGCTTGTTAATCCTTGCCACTTCATCAGAAATGATACTGGTGAACTCAGAGATAAGGATCCCATCATAATTTTTACCGATATAATTGGCCGCACCACTAATGGCGTTTAAAGGATTTTTGATTTCATGGGCAAGAGTTGCCGCCAGTTCTCCTGTTGCCGCGAGTCGGCAGAGTCTTTCCTGCT
>CAMYJP010000609.1 GCA_947258675.1 uncultured Desulfobulbaceae bacterium
AAATGCTCGCGAATTATTCTGGTTAACATACAGCTGAACTGCAGTTTATAGGAATTTGATGATGGTAATGATTTCATTGAATGGAATTAATCTGTTTTATGAACTAAAGGGCCTTGGGAACCCAATTATTTTCATTCATGGGCTTGGCTCCAGCTCAATTGACTGGAAGGAACAAATTTCATTCTTTTCACAAAAATATCAAACCATAACTCCAGATCTTCGAGGACATGGTCAGTCTTCAAAAGCCAAGGGGCCCTTTAGTATCAAACTGTTTGCAAGCGATATAGAAGGCTTATTAAAAATTCTTTGCAATACTCCGGTTCATATAATCGGTATTTCGCTTGGAGGTATGATCGGTCTGCAACTAGCAGTTGACAAACCTGAACTAGTCAGGAGTCTTGTGGTTGTTAACAGCCTCGCTGATTATAGAATAAGCACTCCAAAGGAGTTATTTTTAGTTTTTCAACGGGTCATTATCTCACATATTTTCGGTATGAGAAAAATTGGAAAAATTCTTAGCAAACGTTTGTTTCCATTGCCTGATCAGAAGATCTTACGCACCACCTTTGTAAATCGTTGGAGCAGAAATGATAAACAATGTTACTTGAACGCCCTCCATGCAATAATAGGTTGGGATATAACAGACCAGCTTCATAAAATTCTCTGCCCAACTCTTATTGTTACCGCAGACCATGATTATACCCCAACATCCAAGAAGGTTGAATTGACCACAAAAATAGCAAATGGTGAATTGGCTGTCATAGAAAATTCTTACCATGCCAGCCCTGTTGACCAACCTATCCTTTTCAACCAGATAGTTAAAAAATTCCTATACAATAATCCTTAAAAGAGAATTAAAACTCTCACTTCAAAAAAAGCTTGTGTCTCAAGCAACCGAGATCAGGTTACCTTTTCAGTTGGATTCGGTATCTTCGGCAAATACAATCCTAATTTAATCTAAATGTCCAATTTTCTATTTGCACCGGGAAACATTCCTTTTTTTCTTTAATTACAAAGAGATGCGATCAATAAAATAAAATTCAGCGGTTGAACTGAGGTCTATGCCTTACAAGATATTATTACCATCCGACAACAGGAAAACTTTCCTGATATTCAATAGTAATAATTCTAAAGTACACACTACCAACTTCCGAAATATACAAAGATAAAATAAACAATCCATATCCGATGTTTTTATATGATGTATGGTTTCATCCTGGCAGTTTATTTCATTGTAAATAATCGTCAGGTAAAACTGTATCTATCATTTTTACATAATTACTAATTAAAAGCTTTCGGAGAAATACATGCGCCAGGTTCTTATTGTAGAAGACAGCAAACTCTTTGGCTCGATTCTAAAAAATGAAATTGAATCAGCCCTTCGACTCAATGTTGATTGGGCCGAAACTTTTGCTGATGCAGCAACGCTTATAAATAATGGAAATTCCAATTATTTTCTTGGCCTGCTCGACCTTAACCTCCCCGATGCGCCAATGGGCGAGATAGTTGATTTCGTTCTTTCTAAAAACATACCGTCCATCGTCTTTACCGCAGACCTTACCAAGGATGTAAGGGAAGAAATATGGGCTAAAAACGTTGTTGATTATGTGCTTAAGGAAGGCACCCAAAGTATTGATTACATCATCTCACTAATTGATCGCATCCACAAAAATAAAAATATCAAAATCCTCGTGGTCGATGATACACAATTCTACAAAAAAGTTATTTTAGATCTCCTGAAAGTACATCAATACGATGTTCTTGAAGCAGGAGACGGCAAGGAAGCCCTAGAGGTATTGAAAAACAATCCTGATATCCGTTTGATTCTGACTGACTATAATATGCCGAATATGAACGGTTTTGAACTTACAAAAAATATACGCATTCATCATAAAAGAGATGAGATTTCTGTCATAGGGTTATCTGACCAAGCAGATAGTTTTCTCTCTGCTCAATTTATAAAATACGGCGCAAATGACTTTATCAATAAACCTTTTTTAAACGAGGAGTTTTACTGCCGAATTACCCAAGCCATTGAGGCTATAGAGAATGTTAAAAAAATCAAAGAACTTTCAAATAAGGATTACCTGACCGGGCTT
>CAMYJP010000610.1 GCA_947258675.1 uncultured Desulfobulbaceae bacterium
AGATCAGTACGGAAACCCCGGAGCGGGCGGTACCTTTAACTACTGGGGCGAAATCACCCTGAATCCACCTGCCGGCGCAGACTCTGCTAAGATAGACCTTCTCTACCAGTCTACGAGCTGGGAGTACATCCAGTTCCTGTATCTGGCGAACAACGGCTCAGTTCCTTTCCTGGCAAATGAAGGTATGATAATGCTCGAGGCATGGTTGAACACCGGTATGTCATATCCTCATGTCATGGCTTCGACGATATGGCGTGAATGAGCGACATATACATCTACTGAGCCAGGCTTTCACATAATATCATTAATGTTGCTCCTTCTCATATTTTTTATTTTATTTATAACGCGGAACTCAGTGAATCGGACCATGTATTACAATCACATGCTTAATAGACGATTTGCAGACAATAAAATATAGCTGGCAAAAATTGTCACCGCTGGTCCGATTTCACTGCAGTGCCTTGTTAGAAGTTTTTAACTTGTAGTTGACTTGCTATACTTTTTCAACTGCAAATATTCCATTAATGCTGGGTGAATGCGCAACTTTTCAGCTTGAATATCAAATGTTACTTTTTCGTCTATATATTTATATAAGTATTCTGAACCGCCATAACCCCCTCCACCAACTCTATAAAATCCTATAATAGAGAATTCAAATAATGCTTTTAGCAGTTCATTGGGTTCACTTATCTTGAATTGAGATTGCCTTTTTTCAAAGGCTGCAAGAAATTCATTCTTTTCAAACTGAAGAAATCCAATGTCTCTGAAAACATCGAAATACTTTTCATACTCTGGAAGATGTTTGTGTATTTCATCATCTAATTCATCAATAAAATATCGACTATAAAGATTTTTAGATCTGTTAATGTCTTCATTATTAAATTTGCTTTCAGATGACTCGTTGTCTTTATAGGTGTTTAATATTTCATTGCAAAACTGAATTATATCTCGTGGTCTTAGAAAAGTGCGATCTATAATATGTTGATACTTTTCTTGTCTCCCGGTCATTTTTCTTGTTTCATCAAATACATCATTCCATTTAACTAATTCGCCATCCTCTTCTTTCAATAAGGCAGTAAATCTATTCTCCATAATCTTTTTAAGGGTATGTGAAGTTCTTTCTGTATCCCATTCAATGTAGCTCACATGATTACTTGTGATTTTATTTTTATCTTCAAAATGCAATAAATTGTAAATATCATTGCGAAGAAATACGACTACATTTAATGATAAATTATGTTCTTTTGCAAGGAGATTAATGTTCCTCGATGCCAATATGAGTCCAACCAGTCTTTCTTTGTAATCCACGCTAGATGGATCAAAACCCAAGTCTAATTCATCGAAGGTTAAGTAATATCTGTTTTCTGGATTAAGTGTTTTCATAATAATCCCAGAAAGTGTTTTATTGACATCTTGAATTACTGTAGGAAGATACTCAATAGGTAAAAGGCCAGGTTTAATCTCTCCTTTTATTGCCCCCCAATTAATCCCAAATGAGGGATTCAGTTTCAATACCTTAGACGGAGTAAATATTTGTGTAACATCTATATCTCTTGATCCGTATGTGTCAATAATAAACTTTTCTATATTTCCTGCTGATTCCAAACATGTATCGTTAAAAGGTATTGAGTTGTCATGATTCAAAATGATTTTTGATAGAGTCAATAGTATTAAATATTTCCAGCTATGAAGGTATCTATCCTGTTCCGGAACACCAATTACCTTTTGTTTTTCATGATAATGCCAAGGATAATCTGAAAATGTATGACCATACGTAAAAATATTGTGTGATTTTTGAGTAATTATTTTTTTAAAAATTGCAGTTTTACCGCTACCTTTTTTACCAATTATTAGAAATTTATTGAAGCTAATTGCATCAATAAAAGCTTCGTGTTCTTCAAACGCTTCTAATAGGATACTATCATTATCAGCATCAATAGAACCGAATGAATCAACATCACTAATATTTTTCATTTAATCTCCTTCTAACGCAAAAGTCATGGATGCGTACCCTTGAGCATGTCATCATGCCTTTAAACTAATTTGCATTTCTTAAAACAAACGCATCCAAACTCAACACCGCTGGTACGCATTTCA
>CAMYJP010000611.1 GCA_947258675.1 uncultured Desulfobulbaceae bacterium
TCAGTTCAATGATGACAAAAGGGACATTGAGTTGGGTCAGGACATGGGCGATGTGTTGTCCTACCCTACCCCCTCCGGCAATAACGACATGATCCTTGAGTCCTTCGCTGGGAATATTTTCCGTCTGCAGCGGTTCATACTTAAAAAGATGTTTTCGCATTGCATAGAGAGGCGTTGCCAGAGCCGAGACAAAAGGGGTGATCACCATGCTCAGGACCGACATGGTGAGGACAAGGGAATACATATCTTGGTCAATGGCTTGCGTTTCAAGCCCTACCCGGGCCAGGACAAAGGAAAACTCACCCACCTGAAAGAGACCGAGCCCGACTGCCAGGGGAATAATATTGATATAGCGGAACAGTTTAGCCAGGATGAAAAATACAGAACCTTTAAAGACGGCAACGACCGATACTAAGAAGAGAATCATGCTCCAATTTTTTAACAAAAAGGCAGGATCAAGAAGCATACCGACCGACGTGAAAAACAACAGACCAAAGATGTCCCGCAATGGGACAATATCGCTCAATGCCTGGTGCCCGTATTCTGAGTCACTGAGAACCATACCGGCCACAAAAGCCCCAAAAGCAAAGGAAAGCCCGAACAGATAGGTGGCATAGCCAATACCAAGACCAATTGCAGTGACCGATAAGAGGAAAAGTTCTCTGGAGTTCCATTCAGCCACATATGACATCAGCCGGGGCAGTAATTTTCTGCCCAGGTAAAGCATCAGCACGAGGAATATTACCGACTTGATTACAGCAATGGCTACCAAGGGCAAGCCTGCTTTGGGATTGCTCAGTTGGGGAAGGATAATCATCATCGGGATGACAGCCAGATCTTGAACGATCAGCATGCCGATCATGACCCGACTGGAGAGGGTGCCGAGAAGCCCCCTGCTCATAAGGGTTTTCAATGTCACCATTGTACTGGAAAGGGATATGAGGGCGCCCAGCCATAATGCGTTTGCCGAAGACCAGCCTAAATATTTGCCAAGGTAATAGCCGAAAGCGATGGTAAGAAGAATTTGAACGGGCGTGCCAAACAGGGCAATGTTGCGAACCGGTTTTAATTTACTGAGGGAAAATTCCAAACCAAGGGCAAAGAGAAGAAGGGCCACACCGATTTCAGCCAGAAGTTCGATTTCATGGATATCGTCGACAATCCCATAAGTATATGGGCCCACAACGATACCGGCGAATATGTATCCTAAAATCAGTGGTTGTTTGAATTTTTGGGCAATAAGTGCGCCTATCAATGCGGCAACCACGATGATGACAATATCTGCTGCTACCCTTATGATGCAATTCTCACCTTAAATAATGCCAAGTTTTGATGAAATCGTAAAAAATACGATTTCATCGAAGTATTAGGTTGTAACTAGTTGAAATTACATGGATCGTTAACCGCTTTCCCGACTTTTTGCGGGATCACCATTTTTGGGTTTTGCATTACTTCACATTAGTCGTTTTTTGCACCCTATCGGATAGCCAACGTATTTAGCAACGGAATTATGAAAAGATATTAGGGTAGCGCCCCCCTTTGTGATGAGATGTAAGGTATTCATTTTTACGTTATAATAAACAAATCTTCTAATCCAACCTGCCCCTCTCCGTCCATGAGTATTAAACTGGCACCTCATTTACAGTGTAACCATTAATACTTAATTTAGTTTTAAGAGAAGATCCGAATTATTTCCTCAGCAGAAAGGAGGATATCATGAAAACCTTTAGCTATAAAATTATCTTGTTACTTCTATTAATGGCGGTAAGCGCATCATTGATGATCATCGCATGTTCCAGTAGTGACGATGCTATCCAGACCCCTGCCGCCGACCGGACCGTGCAGGCAACCGGTGGTGCGGATGCATTGGTGAATTTAAACTCATTTTCAGTAGCAGCCAGTGGTGAGCGTCGCATTTTTGACGAGGGCTTTACGCCCGGCGATGCTGCCGGAGTGGCTGGTACTTTTACCATGAACATGGCATATGACGTTGCCGCTGACAATATACGCCTGGACTATGTCCGCCAGTCGGTGGGCGCCCAGCGCGTGGTCAGTGAAGTCATTGTCGGCGATGTCGGTTTTCTCGATGGAGAGGA